>JAFVVH010000051.1 GCA_017502285.1 Oscillospiraceae bacterium
GGCCGGAGGATAAAGAACGCATGGAGCGGTTGTGCCGCGTAGACCCGGCCGCCCCGTGGACCATTCTGGCCATCACCTTTACCAACAAGGCAGCCGGGGAGCTGAAGGATCGTTTGGAGCGCATGCTTGGTCCCGAGGCCAACGATATCTGGGCCAGTACGTTTCACTCCGCCTGTGTGCGCATTTTGCGCCGTGACATTGACAAGCTGGGCTTTTCCTCTTCCTTTACCATCTATGATACAGATGACTCCCAGCGGGTCATTAAGGACATTCTGAAGGAACGCAATATCGACGACAAGCAGTTTCCACCCCGTACCGTGCTGGGCTACATTTCCCGGGCCAAGGACGAGATGAAGCTGGCGGCGGATTATCTGGCCCAGTGCCGTCAGGGGGGCGACTTCCGACTGCAAAAAATTGCGGAAATCTATGCGGAATACGAGCGGCGGCTGTGGGATGCCAGCGCATTGGATTTTGATGACATTATTCTGCATACCGTGCGCCTTTTGCAGCAGGACGAGGGTGTGCGCAGCTACTACCAGCGTAAGTTCCGTTACGTGCTCATTGACGAGTATCAGGATACCAATAATTTGCAGTATCTGCTGGCTTCCACGCTGGCGGGCGGGTATGAGAACTTCTGTGTGGTGGGTGACGATGACCAGTCCATCTACCGCTTCCGGGGCGCTACCATCGAGAATATTCTGTCCTTTGAGCAGCAGTACAAGGGCGCTCGTGTCATCCGCCTGGAGCAGAATTATCGTTCTACCGGCAATATTCTGGAGGCGGCCAACGCAGTCATCCGCAACAATCAGGGGCGCAAGGGCAAGGAACTGTGGACCAAAGCAGGGGCGGGAGACAAGCTGCAGCTCTATACCGCCATGAACGAAAATGATGAGGCGCAGTATGTGGCCATGCGGATACTGGATGCCTACGGACAGGGGAAGAAGTGGAAGGATCATGCCATTCTCTACCGCATGAATGCCCAGTCCAACCAGATGGAAAACGCCTGCAAACGTAACGGCATCCCTTATAAGATCATTGGCGGTACCCGATTCTTTGACCGGGCCGAGGTCAAGGATATGGTGGCCTATCTGTGCGTGCTCAACAACCCGGACGATGATCTGCGCCTGCGGCGCATCATCAATAATCCCCCTCGTGGTATTGGCGACAAGACCCTGGACACCGCCCAGCAGATCGCCCAGCAGCAGGGGCTTTCCCTTTATCACGTGGTCGAACATGCCCGAGAGCACCCTGAACTGCAAAAGGCGGCGGCCAAGCTGGCGGTGTTTACCGACCTGATGGAGCAGCTTCGTGAGCTGTCCAAAACCATGGCGCTGCCCGACTTCTATGAGGAACTCATCGCCCGAACCGGTTACGCAGTTATGCTGGAAAGCAAGAACACGGTAGAGGACCGCACGCGCCTTGAAAACGTGCGGGAGCTGCTGACCTCCATCAACGGCTATCTGGAAAACGCGGGGGAGGAACCTTCGCTGGCCGGATTTCTGGACGAGATCGCCCTGTATACCGACTTGGACAGCCATGACGCAGGAGATGATTGTGTGGTCATGATGACCATGCACTCTGCCAAAGGTCTGGAATTTCCCACCGTGTTCGTGGTGGGCATTGAAGAAGGGCTGTTCCCCGGTCAGCGCTCCATCGGAGAAGCGGAGGAGATGGAGGAGGAGCGCCGTCTGTGCTACGTGGCCATGACTCGAGCAAAAGAGAAGCTGTACCTGACCTGTGCCAGTCAGCGCATGCTGTTTGGTCATACCATGTCCAACCGTCCGTCCCGTTTTGTAGAGGAGATACCCCCGCAGTATCTGGAGCGCAGCGGCCGCACCTTCCTAAGCAGGGAGGAGGACGACTGGGGCGGTATCCCCAGCCGAAGCTCCGGTTACGAGGGCTATTCCAACCCCTACCGTACAGGTTATACCCAACGTACCGGGGGCGGAAGTGTCAGCCGCAGTCCCTCCGGCACGACTACCTACAAGGCCGCAACCTCCGGGGCGGCAAAGTATCCTCTGCCGGGGAAAAAGCCGTTGGTAAGTCCTGTGTCCGGTGGCATCAAGTCCGCCAATTCCGCCGCAGCCCTGCCAGACTACCGCAAAGGTGATATGGTCAACCACAAGGCTTTTGGCAAGGGCATGGTTACCTCTACCCAGAAGGTGGGCGGCGATGTGATGGTTGAAATCGCCTTTGACAATGTGGGAACCAAGCGGCTTATGCTGAAATTTGCCGCTGCTCAGCTGACAAAACTATCTTGATTTGCCGTAAAATGTGTAATTAGGGCTACCAAAAAGCAAAATATTGTGTTATAATCAGCATTACGAGATAAGTTCGGCCTGTGCCGCTGTTGGAGGTAATCATTATGAAGTGCCCGTTCTGTGGTCATCTGGAAAGCAAGGTCGTGGACTCCCGTCCCGCGGAGGAGGGGGCCAGCATCCGCCGTCGGCGTGAGTGTCTTGCCTGCCATAAACGCTTTACTACTTATGAGACGGTGGAGAGTCTGCCTCTCATGGTCATTAAGAAGGACGGCAACCGCCAGACCTTTGACAAGACCAAGCTGCTCAATGGTATGATCCGTGCCTGTGAAAAGCGTCCGGTGTCCTATGACACGCTGGAAAAGATCGCCGACGAGATCGAGCAGGAACTGCAGAACTCTCTGGAACGGGAGACCAATACCGAGCGCATCGGCGAGCTGGTCATGGAGCGGCTGAAGAAGGTGGACGAGGTGGCTTATGTGCGCTTTGCTTCTGTCTACCGCCAGTTCAAGGACATCAACACCTTTATGTCCGAGTTGAATAAGCTGCTGGAAGATAAGTAAACGATTGAAGTGCCGGAGCTGTAAAGGCTCCGGCACTTACACTAAAGGAAGTGTTTTTATGCGCAGAAAAGACCGGGAACGTGACCTGGAGTTTGGTCTTGCGGTCATTGATGAATGTGAATACGGCACGGTTGCCATTCAGGGAGACGAGCCCTACTGCCTGCCGCTGTCGCTGGTGCGGATAGGAGATGATTTGTACTTTCATTGTGCGCTGGAGGGGAAGAAGCTGGACCTGCTGCGCAAAAACAATGCCGTCTGGGTCAGTTTTGTGGGACACAACAGGGCGGCGAAAGACGATTTTACCACCTATTTCCGCAGCGCTATGGTAAAGGGAACAGCGGTAGAGGTGACAGATGAGAAAGAAAAGGTTACGGCCCTGCGTGCGCTGTGTGAAAAGCTGACACCTGACCATATGTCTGCTTTTGACAGCGAGGTCGCCCGCAGCTTTGCCGTTACCGGCATCTGGAAGATCCACATGGTCGAGGTCACAGCAAAGGAAAAGTTGAGAAAACCGTAAAAAAGAAGTGTGCCCGATGGGGCACACTTCTTTTATATGCGTCGGTAAACGTGGATATCAAAGCCGATCTCTGTTTCCAGTTTGTTTAACTGTGCCAGCCGTTCCACACCTTCCCGTGGAGTTTTCCATGCGTAAGGTGTCATGGAGAACAGAGCCATGATATCTTCAGGCCGCTCCAAAGTGACGGTGTAGCGCAAAGGGATAACTTCTTGCCATGCAAAGTTTGTATAGGTTTCTTGCTTTACGGGGTTTTCGTAAGGGATATCATATAGCACCTGTTTCATCTGCCACAGATGCCGCCCGGAGGGGACCACATAGAGGAAGTGGCCGTCGGGGACGAGGACACGTGCAAATTCCTCTGCGCTCAAGGGGGAGAAAATGTTGGTCAGCAGATGGACGCTGCTGTCCGGAACGGGCAGATGGTAGGCGGATGCCACGGCGAACTCGCCCTGCTTTACCCGCTTGGCTGCCCGTCTGACGGCAAATTTGGAGATGTCGATGCCTGCGATCTGTGCGTTGGGCAGGGCCTGTGCCAGCCCGGCGGTGTAGTACCCCTCACCGCAGCCGCTGTCGAACAGAGTGGGGGAAGGAATATCTGCGGTCAATCCCGCGGCCAGCTGTGCCAGCGCGTCCCGTAAAGGAGCGTAGTAGCCCCTGTCCAGAAAGGCGCAGCGGGCGGATATCATATGCTTGTCATCACCGGGGTTTTTGGAGTGTTTCTGGTTGGCGGGCAGCAGGTGGGTGTAGCCCTCGGCGGCGCGGTCGTAGCTGTGACCGTTGGGGCAGGTATAGGCGCGCTCTGCCTGTGTCAGAGGTGTGGCACACAGGGGGCAGCGAAACAGACTGTTCATGAACTCACCTCAACAGGATTATGACGCAAAACGAGACAAAAAGCAAGAAACTGCTCCGGATAAAATATCCGGAGCAGCTTTGTTCCATTACCCGGTGCAGGAGTTAGCCGTTGTAGATGGGATGCTTGGCGGTCAGTGCCATGGCGGCAGCCTTGATCTCATCGGCCTTGGTGTCGAAGAGGAAAGCGGTCTGGGCAATGAGCTTACCAACCACTTTCATATCCTCCTCCACAAAGCCGCGGGAGGTGACGGCGGGAGTGCCCACGCGGATGCCGGAGGTGACAAAGGGCTTCTCCGGGTCGTTGGGGATAGCGTTCTTGTTCACGGTGATGCATACCTCGTCCAGCCGGTGCTCCATCTCCTTGCCGGTCAGCTTGGCGGGACGCAGGTCCACCAGCATCAGGTGGTTATCCGTGCCACCGGAGACAAGGGCAAGACCCTCGGCCATAATGGTTTCGGCCAGTACGGTAGCATTCTTGACGATCTGCTGCTGATAGGTTTTGAACTCGGGCTTGAGCGCTTCGCCCAGAGCCACGGCCTTGGCGGCGATGATGTGCTCCAGAGGGCCGCCCTGAGAGCCTGGGAAGATGGCAGAGTTGAGCTTCTTGGCGATGTCGGGGTCATTGCACAGCAGCATGCCGCCGCGAGGGCCGCGCAGAGTCTTGTGGGTGGTGGTGGAGACAACATCTGCATAGGGGACGGGGGAGGGGTGCACACCGGCGGCCACCAGACCGGCGATATGAGCCATATCCACAAACAGGTACGCGCCCACCTCATGGGCGATGTCGGCAAAGGCCTTGAAATCGATGATGCGGGGATAAGCAGAAGCACCGGCAAGGATCATGCGGGGCTTATGCTTGCGGGCCAGATCGCGCACCTGATCGTAGTCGATATAACCCTGCTCGTTGACACCGTAGGCCACCATGTTATAGTTCTTGCCGGAGAAGTTCACGGGAGATCCGTGGGTCAGGTGACCGCCGTTGTCAAGGCTCATGCCCAGTACGGTGTCGCCCACGTTGCACAGGGCCTGATACACGGCAAAGTTGGCGGAGGCGCCGGAATGGGGCTGCACGTTGGCATACTGGGCGCCAAACAGCTGCTTGGCACGCTCGATGGCCAGATTTTCGGCAATGTCCACACACTGGCAGCCGCCGTAATAGCGCTTGCCGGGGTAGCCCTCGGCATATTTGTTGGTCAGCACCGTGCCGGCAGCGGCCAAAACGGCGGGGCTGACGATGTTTTCAGAAGCGATCAGCTCGATGTTGCGCTGCTGGCGGTCATACTCCGCCCGGACAGCCGCACCCACCTCGGGGTCGGCGGAAGCCAGAAATTCCATCATTGCTTTCACCATAAGAATATCCTCCTAAAATTCATTTGAACACATTATAACAAAATACAACAAAAAAACAATTGCAGAACCGGAAAAAGAAATTGCAGAAATAGAAAAAATAGGGTCGAATTTGCGGTGGATGTATGATAAAATGAACAAGTGTATTTTGCCTGTGTTGAGGTGTCCGAAGTGAAGAAGCATGATGATGTTTTGTCTATTATAGAAGAACTGAAGAAGCTGTATCCCGATGACATTTGTTCGTTGAACTATGAGAAGGATTATGAACTGCTTTTTGCCGTGCGTCTGGCTGCTCAGTGCACCGATGAACGGGTCAATCAGATCACTCCGGCGCTCTACGAGCGGTTTCCTACGCTGGAGTCACTGGCGCAGGCGGATGTTGCCGAGGTGGAACGGTACGTTCATTCCACCGGCTTTTTCCGGGCAAAGGCGAGAGACATTGTGCTGGCATCCCAGATGCTGTTGGAGAAATACGGCGGAAAAGTGCCCGACAACATGGATGATCTGCTCAAGCTGCCCGGTGTGGGTCGCAAGACAGCGAATCTGATCCTTGGTGATGTGTATAATACCCCCGGCGTGGTGGTGGCGGATACACATTGCATTCGCATCACCGGCCTTCTGGGTCTGACCGATGGTACAAAGGACCCGGCCAAGGTAGAAAGTCAGCTGCGTGCCGTCCTGCCCCCGGATGAGTCCAATGCCTTTTGTCACCGCGTGGTGCTGCACGGACGGGCGGTGTGCATTGCCCGTCGGCCTCAGTGCCAGAACTGCACCCTGCGGCCTTGGTGCAGCCACTTTGCCAAAACAACGGAGGAAACGAAATGAAGCAGAAGACGTTGCGCTGGACTGTCTACCTGCTTGGTATGCTGTCTCTGGCCTTTGGCATTGCCCCGAGCGGAAAAACTGGGCTTGGCATTTCGCCCATTTCATCCGTAGCCTTCAGCATTTCTGAGTTGAGCGGCTTGAATTACGGAGATATGACCTTTGCATTGTATGCCCTGTTTGTGGTGGCACAGTTCCTGCTGCGGGGAAAAAACAGCCGTGTAATCGACCTTTTGCAGCTGGTGGCCATCATGTTCATCGGTGTGGGTGTGTCCGGGTCGGTGAAGATGAAGCTGATCCCCAATCCCGGTGACGGTATCGTTCAGGCAGTCGCCGAAAAGATGGGCTGGGGCAGGGCTTTGCCAAGAATGTATTTGACATCGGCTGTGTGTGCGTGACCACCACCATGGGCTTGGTATTTGCAAGCAGACTGGTTGGTGTTGGTATCGGTACGGTGGCCGCCATGCTGGGTGTGGGCCGTGTGGTGGCGTTGACCAACCGCCTCGTAATGAAAAAATTGTGTACTGCGGCAGGTATATAAGGAGAGAAGAATAATGTCCTATCGTCCTCTGGCAGATGAAATAAGACCGCAAACACTGGATCAGGTGGTGGGCCAGACCCACATTCTCGGTTCAGACGGCTTGTTGCGCCGCATTATCGAAAGCGGAAACATCCCAAACCTTATTTTCTACGGCCCTTCCGGTGTGGGAAAGACCACCGTGGCCAACATCATTGCCAAGCAGACAAACCGTCCCCTGCACCGCCTCAATGCCACTACGGCATCCATCTCGGACATTAAAGAGATCATCGCCCAGATCGGCACCTTTATGGCACCGGAGGGGGTGCTGCTCTATCTGGACGAGATCCAGTACTTCAACAAAAAGCAGCAGCAGTCTCTGTTGGAGTTTATGGAGAACGGCAAGATCACCCTCATTGCGTCTACCACGGAAAATCCCTACTTCGCGGTGTTCAACGCAGTGCTGTCCCGGTCTACTGTTTTTGAGTTCAAACAGATCACCGCGCAGGATGCCCTTCCCGCTGTGGAACGGGGTATCTCTATCATGGAGGAGCGGCTGGGAGCACGGGTGAAGTGTGAGCAGGCAGTCAAAGAGCACATCGCCTCCTCCTGCGGTGGCGACATCCGAAAGGCGATGAATGCTATTGAACTTTTGCTCACTTCTGCCAAACGTGAGCAAGGAAAACTGCTTGTCACTCTTGAGGATGCGAAACTGGTCTCCCAGCAGTCTGCTATGCGCTATGACAGGGAGGGAGACGCGCACTTTGATATTGCATCCGCTCTGATGAAGTCCCTACGCGGCTCTGACCCGGACGCGGCACTGCACTATCTGGCCCGGCTGCTGGAGGCGGGGGATATGCCCACCGCCATTCGCCGTATTCTGTGCTCGGCCAGCGAGGATGTAGGTATGGCCTATCCTCAGGCAGCGCTCATCGTTAAGGCCTGTGTGGACAGCGCCTTGCAGCTGGGTTTGCCCGAGGCGCGGCTGCCTCTTGCGCAGGCGGTGGTGCTGCTGGCTACCGCGCCCAAGTCCAACAGCGTGTATATGGGTTATGCCAACGCGGTAGCCGACATTCGTGCCGGACGCACCGGGGATATTCCCCGGGAGCTGCAGAATGTCCATGCCGACTCTGCCGGTATGGAGCGGGAGCAGGGTTATCTCTACCCCCACGACTTTCCCGGGCACTGGGTCAAACAGCAGTACCTGCCTGATGCCATCAAGGATAAGCAGTACTACAAATACGGCGACAACAAGACAGAGCAGGCTGCCAAGCGGTACTGGGACGAGATCAAGAAGAAATAAAAAGGAACGCCGCCCGGTGGGCGGCGTTCCTTTTCATAGTATATTCTTCAAATTCAGCTGCTCCATCTCTGACAGCAGGTCCAACTGGGCAATGAGCTTTGCATTGGCGGCATTGTATTGGTCGGACTCTTCCAGCTTCAGATACTCCTCCACTTCCTGAAAGGTCAGATGGATCTCATCAATGTCCCTGTGGGGCAGCATCACGTGGAAGTAAAAATCGTGTTTGTGCCAACGCTGTGTTACCTGTGACGTAAGATCGGACGCGGCATCCCAATGATCTGCTTCGGCCTGCTCGTGGGCCTGAGTCAGCTGCCGGGTAAAGTGGGAAATGGTGTTGTTTAAATACCGGCTGTTTGCCAGTGTGCTTCCCAGCATAGCCAGAAGGATGGTGACGGCGATCCAAAGACGTTTCATAAGGAGTCCTCCTTGTTGCCGTGCTCCTGTCTGAGAGAGAAATAGACCTTGCCTGTCTCATCCACCGTCATCAGAAATACATCGGCAGGGGAGGGGCAGTTTCGTTTTCTGAGCTGCTTGTCCAGCCAATTGCGGTCGTGGCCGGATACGTGCAGATTTTCCTCCATGAGTCGGCCATCGCTGATCAGAATGACAGGCAGCCCGCCTTCCTGCGTTTTTATTTCCAGTTGGGCTGTGGTGGGTGGCTGACAGGCTGCGTAGGGGAGGACGGACAGCTGGCCGTTTGTCTCCAGAATGGCATATTTGATTTGCGTCAGGTCGGTACAGCCCTTCATGCGCAGCTCTTCAAACAACTCGTCCACGGTGTAACGGTTGCGCTGCATTTCCCGCTGATCCAGCGTTCCGTCACGCACAACAATGCTGGGTTTGCCGCACATGAGGATGCGAAAACGGGTGTTCTTCATGGTCAGCACCGAGAAGATCATGGTCATGGACAGCAGGGCGAAAATAGGGATGATGCCGGTGAGCAGGGGAATGCCGAAATCCTGCATGGGCACGGCGGCAAGATCGGCGATAAGAAGGGAGACCACCAGCTCGCTGGGCTCCAGTTCGCCCACCTGGCGCTTGCCCATGAGCCGTACGCCGGCAATGATGAGGATATAGAGGATGATGGTGCGTGTGAGGGCGATGACCACAGGTTGTCCTCCTTGCTGCATATTTACGGTTATTATGACGCTGTAGGGACAAAATATGCCTGTGCATTTTGGCAAAACAGCCGGAATTGAAAAAAGAGGAAAAAAACGGAGAATTACCCTTGCGTTTTGGCGATGTTTCGAGTAAAATGTCTTAGGTAAAAGAATGTCTGAATGCAGGGAGTTACTACGCGCCATCCGCAGGGATGATGGATGCGCGCGGTCACTCCCTTTTTTTAAGGAAAGGCGGGATGGCAGAAGTATGAAAGCAACTTTGATTTTGGAGAACGGAAGCGTCTTTACCGGCACCAGCATCGGCTGCACGGAGGACAAGATTTGCCAGCTGGTGTTCAACACCTCCATGGTGGGCTATCAGGAGCTGTTGACCGACCCCTGCTATGCGGGGCAGGGCGTGGTCATGTCCTATCCTCTTATCGGCAACTACGGTGTCAATGACGAGGACAATGCCTCTGACCGGGTGTGGGTAGAGGCTCTTGTGGTGCGCCACCTGTCCGAGCGTGGCAGCAACTTCCGCTGTCAGGGCGATCTGAACACCTATCTGAGAAACGGCGGTGTGACCGGAATTCAGGACGTTGACACCCGTGCGCTGACCAAGATCCTGCGCGATCAGGGCAGCATGAACGCGATGATCACCTGCGCCGAGCAGTTCAATATCGCTGAAGTGATGGACAAGCTCAAGGCCTACAAGATCACCGGAAAAGTTGCTACGACCACCTGCGCGGCCCCTAAGACGGTGGATGGAAACGGCGCTCATGTGGCTGTGCTGGACTTTGGTGTTACCTGCGGCCTTGTGGAGCATCTGACCGAGCGCGGCTGCAAGGTCACCATCCTGCCCGCTGATACCAAGGCTGAGGATATTTTGTCCGGCGGCTACAACGGTATCCTGCTTTCTCCCGGACCGGGCGATCCTGCCGAGAATGTGGAGATCATCGCTCAGGTGAAGAAGCTTTACGACAGTGACATGCCTCTGTTCGGTATCGGTCTGGGTCACCAGCTGCTGGCTTTGGCTGTGGGCGGAAAGACCGCCAAGCTGCCTTACGGCCACCGGGGCGGCAACATCCCCGTGCGTGATCTGGAGCAAGGGAAGGTATATATCACCGCCCAGAACCACGGCTACGTGGTGGTGGACGGCTCGGTGGATCCCGCCATCGCTCAGCCCAGCCATGTCAATGTTAATGACGGTAGTATCGAGGGCCTGAAGTACACCCGCCCCGACTGCTTTACCATGCAGTACGATCCCGAGGGCAACAAGGGCCCTGCTGAGACCTGTTATGTATTTGACCGCATCGTTTCCATCATGGGAGGTGACAAGTAATGCCTATGTATCCCGGTATTAAGAAGGTCCTGGTTCTGGGCTCCGGCCCCATCGTTATCGGCCAGGCCGCCGAGTTCGACTACGCGGGCACTCAGGCCTGCCGAGCCCTGAAGGAAGAGGGACTTGAGGTCGTTCTTGTCAACTCCAACCCCGCCACCATCA
>JAFVVH010000052.1 GCA_017502285.1 Oscillospiraceae bacterium
AGGGAGTAGGCGGGTTAAACCGTGCGAGGGTTCGAATCCCTCCTTCTGCGCCAGAAAAAGACAGGTTTCTTGGAAACCTGTCTTTTTCTTTTACAAACAACATTTACTTAAGGAGAGAGAAACAAGCATGACACCGTTCGAAATTTTTGCGCAGGCTGTGGGCATCGCGGCTATGGCCATCATCATTTTTTCCTTCCAACAGAAGACCCACAAAAAGGTGGTCATGTTCCAGCTATTTGGTTGTATCCTGTTTGCTGCTAACTTTTTTATGCTTGGCGCACTGGTGGGTGCATTTATGAATGTGGTCAGTGTGTTCCGCGCACTGGTCTATTCTAATAAGGAGAAGTTCCACGGCGATCACAAGGGTTGGATGGCTTTGTTTATGACCCTGTACGTGCTGTTCTATGTACTGACCTTTACCGTGTTCGGCACGGAGTTCACCCTGCGCAACGCTCTTTTGGAGCTGCTGCCCGTCATCGCCATGGTGGTCACTACGATCGGATTCAGCAGCAACAGTGCTAAGCTGGTTCGTCTGTTTGGTCTGGTCAACTCTCCCTGCTGGCTGGTCTACAATCTGGCTAACTTTGCTTTGGGCGGCATCCTTTGTGAGGTGTTTAGTCTCTGTTCCATCTTCATCGGCATGTTCCGTTACGACCGGAAGAAACAGGAAGTGTAAAGACAGATGGGAGTTGTGTATCATGATCAAGAAACAGAATCTGCACACTCATACCATTTATTGTGATGGCACAAATACCCCGGAGCAAATCGTAGAAGCGGCCATTGAAAAAGGCTTTGATTCCATTGGCTTTTCCGGTCATTCCTACATGTATTATGACAATTATATTTTTCCTGATCGTACGGTGGAATACAAAGCACACATCAACCGGCTGAAAAAGGAGTATGAGGAAAGACTCAAAATCTATCTCGGGCTTGAAGTTGATTCTTATTCCGGACCGGAAACCGATTTGACAGGGTTTGATTACCTGATCGGGGCGGTGCACGAATTGAAGCGTGCAGATCAGTTTTTCAGCATTGATGAGTCTGCTGATAACTTGCGGCAGGTGGTTGAGCAGTATTTTGACGGCGACGGTCTTGCTCTTGCTCGTGCATATTACGAAGAACTGTCCAGGCTACCCGAATATGGCACCTTTGACATTGTTGCACACTTTGATCTCATCACAAAATACCGCAAGGTAGCAGCCTTTTTTGACGAAAAGTCAAAGCAGTACCGTGACTATGCCATCGGCGCGGCGGAGGCACTGGCAGGGAAGATCCCGTATTTCGAAGTCAACTCCGGTGCCATTGCCCGGGGCTACCGCACCACACCTTATCCAGATCCCTTTATTATCAAAGAATTGAAACGGCTGGGTTTTGGGGCGGTCATTACTTCCGACTGTCATGACTGTACCAAACTGGACCTGTACTTTGACCAGGCGGAGGAACTGCTGCGCGCCTGTGGCTTCAAGGAACGTTATGTGCTGACGGACAAGGGCTTTAAACCCGTTGTCTTATGAAAATGGATCGAAGAATCCCGCCACGGTCAGTCCGTGGCGGGATTCTTTACAGGCTTTTCCGAATTTGCGCCAGCGCGCCTTTCTCCAGCCGGGACACCTGCGCCTGAGAAATGCCGATCTCTCCGGACACCTCCATCTGGGTCTTGCCCTGATAGAAGCGCAGGTCAAGGATGTGCCGCTCCCGGTCGGTCAGGCGGCTCATAGCCTCCTTCAGGGCGATTTGCTCCAACCAGCGTTCATCGGTGTTTTTGGGGTCCTTCACCTGATCCATGACGCACAGAGCGTCTCCGCTGTCAGAGTAGACCGGCTCATACAGGGAGATGGGGTCGGTGATGGCATCCAGTGCGAAAACGATGTCCTCCCGCTTCATATCCAGAATAGAAGCGATCTGCTCGATGGTTGGTTCACGTTGATGCTGGGCCATATAGGCCTCTTTGGCCTGCAGTACCCTATAGGCGGTGTCCCGCATGGCCCGGGACACCCGTAGGGCGCTGTTGTCCCGCAGATAACGGCGTATCTCACCCACGATCATGGGCACGCCGTAGGTGGAAAAGCGCACGTCCAGCTCGGTGTTGAAGTTGTCGATTGCCTTGATCAAACCGATACAGCCAACCTGAAACAGGTCATCTACATTCTCTCCACGATTGGAGAACTTCTGGATAACGGACAGCACAAGACGCAGGTTGCCTGCGATCAGCTGTTCCCGGGCCTGCCTGTCGCCCTGCTTGGTGCGCAGGAGCAGGGCCTGTATCTCATCGTTTTTCAGCACCTTCAGCTTGGAAGTGTTTACGCCGCATATCTCTACCTTGTTGTGCACAGACAAAAACCTCCCCCGTGATCCACATGTCCAGTATCTCCCTGCGGGAGGCTTTCATGCGGAAACGGGGGAGGTTAAATTTTTAATCGTGAGACGATTTTCGATGGAATTTGCTGTGCCTAGTCCTGTACCTGACGGAAGTGATCGTCCATGCGCTGGCTCAGTTCCAGCGCGGCGTTGTGGCCCATTTTTCGGTTGCGGTTGTTCATGGCGGCAACCTCAAGGATGCTGGCCAGATTTCGACCGGGCTTGACCGGAATGGTCAGAGAGGGGAGCGAGGTGTCCAGAATTTCGGTATAGGTGGAGTCCATGCCCAGCCGGTCGTAGACCTTGCCTTCCTTCCACGGCTCCAGATTGATCACAAGGTCGATCTCCTGCGTGTCCTTGATCGCGCCCATACCGAACAGACGGCGCACATCGATAACACCGATGCCGCGCAGTTCCATATAATGGCGGATCAGATCCGGGGCGGAGGCCACCAGTTTTCCGGCGTTGTTTTTGATGATTTCCACAGCGTCGTCGGCGATGATGCGGTGACCGCGCTTGATCAGCTCAATGGCTACCTCACTTTTGCCAACACCCGACTCGCCCTGAATGAGCACACCCTCGCCGTACACCTCCAGCATGACGCCGGAACGGGTGATCTTGGGGGCCAGATGCAGTCGCAGACTGCTGATGAGAGTGCTGGTGAACACGGAGGTGGTTTCCTGTGTGCGCAGGACGGTGCAGTCGTACTTTTCCGCCATCTCCATACATTCGGGGAAGGGCTCGATACCCCGTGTAATGATCAGACCCGGCACCGGGCGGGACAGAAGACGCTCAAAACTGACCCGGCGCTGTTCGGCAGGCAGGCCGGACAGATAAGTGGTTTCCACAAGACCGAGGACCAGCAGGCGTTGGTCGTCAAAATACTCGAAAAAGCCGGTCAAAGGCAGGCCGGGACGGTTCAGGTCCACGGTATAGATGGGGCAGTTGCGGTAATCCGTGCCCCCCCGCAGGACCTCCAGATGGAATTCATCGATGATGGTGCCCAGCTTTACGCTGCAGGAATCCTGTGACATAGCGCACCCCTCTTTCTGTTTTTTCTCAGTATAGCTTATTTCTTCTTTGGTTGCAAGAGCGTTCGGAGCTTTACATTCCGAGTCAATATTTACTTGAAGTGCGGAATGCCGGACAGGGCGATGGAAGCATCGTGTCTGTGTCAGTCCCGTCTGGCTGAATCAAGAACTGGAAAAAACCTTGGTCTGAATTGAAAAAAATTCAAAAAAGACCTTGCAATTTGACAAAGTATCTGTTATTATATCTGTCGATGCTCCATGATTTGAGTGTACTTCGAAGCGAGGAGGTAAGCGAAATGGCCAAGTGTGAATTCTGCGATAAGGGCGTTGTTTTCGGCATTCAGGTGTCCCACTCCCACCGTCGTTCCAACCGTCCCTGGAAGCCCAACGTGAAGCGCGTCAAGGCGATCGTGAATGGTGCCCCCACTCATGTGTACGTCTGCACCAGATGCCTCCGTTCCGGTAAGGTCACCCGTGCGGTGTGATCGAATAAGGCAACATTAAAAGCTCCGTGTCATCTGACACGGAGCTTTTTAGTTTTTGATAAATGCTACCTTGTCCTAATGCTGTATAGTGTGGGCGGGGGAGCTCGAGGGGGCGGCAGCCCGCCTCGAATTAGAACAAATGCTCCCGCAGCCCAGCTTGTTAAGGCGTGCGGCGAGGAGAGCTCCGTGTCATCTGACACGGAGCTTTTTGCTTTTTTCTCCGGATTGGCTGTCTTTTTTTGAGAAAAAGTATTCTAATTGTATGGTGGATTTGGTATAATGTATTCTGATATAGTTTGGGACTTTATACCCTGCGGGGCTGACCGGGCAAAAAGGGGAGAGAATATGGAACACTTTGTGTGTCTGAAGGAACAACTGCATAGTCTGTGCCCATCGCTGGAACTGCGTGTGGACGAGCCGCTGGAACGGCATACGTCCTTTCATATCGGCGGGCCGGCGGCATTGATGGCGTTGCCTGCAAATCGTAAGGAAGCGGTGCTGGCAGTGCGTACAGCTGTTCAGTTTGGTGTGGACCCCTTTTTCCTTGGTAACGGCTCCAATCTGTTGGTAGCGGACGAGGGAGTGGACCGCTTTGTCATCAAAACGTCCAACCTGCGCCAATGTCGGGTGGACGGAAATTACATTGAGGCTGACAGTGGAATTACCCTTGCCCGACTTGCGGTCTTTGCCCGGGAGCAGGGGCTGACCGGGTTGGAGTTTGCCCACGGCATCCCGGGCACACTGGGCGGCGCGGTCACCATGAACGCAGGGGCCTACGGCGGCGAGATGGCTCAGGTGGTGCGGGAAGTGACTGTGCTGACCAAAGAGGGTAAAGTGGAAACGCTGTATGAGTTCGATTTTGGCTATCGCCACAGCGTCTTTTCCGATGGCGGTTACATGGTTTTGGGCGTGCGCATGGAGCTGGCTCCCGGCAATCGGGATGACATTGCAAAGCGCATGGAGGAGTTGGCGCAGCAGCGCCAGTCCAAGCAGCCGCTGGAATACCCCAGTGCGGGCAGTGTGTTCAAGCGTCCGGAGGGCTACTTTGCCGGAGCTCTGATCGAACAGTGCGGTCTCAAAGGCCTTACCGTAGGCGGGGCTCAGGTGTCGGAAAAGCACGCGGGCTTCATTATCAATCGGGGCGGTGCTACCTGTAACCATGTACTGGAACTGGTGGAGCAGGTGAAACGGCGGGTGTTGGATGAAACCGGTGTTACGTTGGAGATGGAAGTGAAAGTGCTGCGCTGAGCGGAGCACGCTGCAAAGGATGAACAAGATGGAAATTGTCATTATATCGGGAATGTCCGGCGCGGGAAAGAGCCGTGCGGCAACGTTTATGGAGGATATGGGCTACTTTTGCGTGGATAATCTGCCCGTCCCTCTCATCACCAAATTTGCTGAACTGGGTATGGCCGGCTCTGAGGAATATGAGCGGGTGGTACTGGTCACCGATGTGCGTGCCGGGGGCATGTTTGACAGTCTGTTTCAGGCACTGGATGGGCTGGAGGAAATGAAGTGCCCCTATCGCATCCTGTTTATGGACTGTGGGGATGATGTGATCATCAAGCGCTATAAAGAGACCCGGCGCAGCCACCCTCTTGCCGAAGAGAGCGACTCTCTGGAACAGGCCATTGCCCGGGAACGCAAGATGCTTACCCCTCTGCGTGAGCGGGCCGACCATGTGATCGACACCTCCGAGATGCCCACCGCAAAGCTGAAAGGGGAACTGCGCCGTCTGTTTGCCCACGGCAGCCAGCGGGAGGAGCCCATGCAGGTGAACGTGACCTCCTTCGGCTTCAAGCACGGTCTGCCCCGTGAGGCTGATCTGGTGTTTGACGTGCGCTTTCTGCCCAATCCCTTCTACGTGGCCCAGTTACGCCACCAGACCGGGCTGGATGCCGGGGTGAGGGACTATGTGTTCCAGAATGGTCAGGTCGAAGAATTCCTGACCCGGCTGGAGGGGTTGATGGAGTATCTTCTGCCCCGCTATGTGGAGGAGGGGAAGACCGCTCTGGTCATTGCCGTTGGCTGTACCGGCGGCCACCACCGGTCTGTTGCCATCGCCCATGAGCTGTCCCAATTTATTGCGCGAAGAGGGTTTGCGGTGACGGAAAATCACCGGGATCTGGCGCGGAACTGAAACGAGGGAATGGGAATGACCTCTTGTACAAATCAGCGTGAGAACGGACCGAAGATCGTTGCCATCGGCGGTGGTACCGGCCTTTCCACCCTTCTGCGCGGTTTAAAACGGCATACAAAGAATTTAACGGCCATTGTGACCGTGGCCGATGACGGCGGCGGCTCCGGCGTGCTGCGCCGGGAGATCGGCATGCCGCCTCCCGGCGATATCCGCCACTGTATGGAATCTCTTGCTAATGTGGAACCCATCATGGAGCAGCTGCTGGCCTACCGTTTTCGGGAGGGGTCTTTGTCTGGTCAGTCCTTCGGAAACCTGCTGCTGGCCGCCCTGAACGGTATCACCGGCTCCTTTGAGGAGGCTGTGACCCAGATGAGTCAGGTGTTGGCCATCACGGGAAGGGTGCTTCCGGTCACGGGAGCGGACGTACAGCTGGAGGCTGTGTTTGAAAATGGAAGCCGGGTGGTGGGGGAATCCAGCATCTTTGCATTTAAGAAAGAGCAAGATTGCCGTATTGCCCATGTCAACTTAATTCCCGCCCGCCCCAAAGCGCTGGATGCCGCGCTGGAAGCGATCGGGCAGGCGGATCTGATCCTTTTGGGACCGGGCAGCCTTTATACCAGCATCATTCCAAACCTGCTGGTGGACGGTGTGGTAGATGCGCTGTGTCGTGCTTCTGCCCTGAAGATGTATATCTGCAACATCATGACTCAGGAAGGGGAGACGGAGGGATACACCGCCGCCGACCACGTAGCTGCTCTGCTGAAGCACGGCGCGCCGGGTATGGTGGATGTATGCCTTGCCAACAGTGACCCGGTGCGGGAGGGGCTTTTGGAGCGCTACCGCAAGGAGGATGCCGCTCCGCTGGTCATCGACCGGGAGCGGTTTGAGCAAATGGGTCTTGAATTGGTGGAAGCGCCGCTGGCCAGCCGTACCGGAGATTTGGCCCGCCACTCGGAGGACAGTCTGGCCCGGGCGGTGATGGACTTGTACCGGCGAAAGGTCTTGGATAAAGAGTTTGGACGTTAAAGAAAAATGAGGTGAATGGATGATGTCATTTGCAGCCCGGGCAAAAAGTGAATTGTGCCGAGCCGCCCTCAGCCGCAAATGCTGTGCGCAGGCGGAGGCTTACGGGGTGCTTCTGTTCTGCAACCTGTTTACAGCCGGTGAAATACGCATCGTGACAGAGAACGACGCGCTGTGCGCGCGTCTGCCTCAGCTGTTCAAAAAGGCATTTAAGCTGGATTTTGACCGTTTGCCACAGCCGGGCAGCACGGGTAAGCGTACCTATGCCTTCACAGCTCCGGAAAAACTGTCTGCCATTCGCGAGGTATACGGCATGGAGGGCGCGGGGGCGGTAGCTCATCACATCAACTTCGCCGTGCTGGAGGAAAGCTGCTGCCGCCTTGCGTTCCTGCGGGGGGCATTTCTGGCCGGCGGCTCGGTGACTGACCCGGAAAAGAGCTATCATCTGGAGCTGGCTACTTCCCATTACAACGTCAGCCGAGAGGCGCTGGCGCTGATGCAGGAGTGTGGGTTCAACCCCAAGCAGGCCACCCGAAAGGCCAATTACATCGCCTATTTCAAGCGCAGTGAAGATATTGAGGATTTTCTTACCGGTATCGGGGCACCCATTGCCGCCATGGATATTATGAATGCCAAGGTGGAAAAGACGCTGCGGGGCAGCGTTAACCGCCGGGTGAACTGTGATGCGGCCAATCTGGACAAGGCGGTGGAAGCCGCCCAGAGCCAGCTGGAGGCCATCCGCGCGCTGGAACAGTCCGGTGGGTTGGACATGCTGCCGGACAAGCTGCGGGAGGCGGCTCGTCTGCGCCTGTCCCACCCGGAGGACACCCTTGTTCAGCTGGCTCAGCGGTGTGATCCGCCTATTACCAAGTCTGCCCTGAACCACCGTCTGCGTAAGCTGGTGGAGTTGGGGCGGCAGGAAAAGGGAAAATGATGGCTTTTTTGTGCTATGCCGCCGCGCTGGGGCTGAACCTGTTTTGGCTGTTGGCGGGGGACGGCCTGTCCACCAATCACCAGCTGATCATCCCGGTGCTGTGTGTGGCGGTGGCGGGGGTTGGTGTACTGCTACGTACCCGAAGCATGAACAGAGCGGGGCGCGCGGCCTACCGCCGTCGGGCGCTGTGGGTGCTGCTGGCTTACTATCTGGCTATTCTGTCCGTGCTGCTGTTTTTCGGTGGCCTGTTCCATGTGGACCGGGCATGGGGGAGTGCGGTCAATCTTGAGCCCTTTTATACCATTAGCCGCTTTTTTATCCACTACCGGCGTACGGGCAGCCTGTCCAGTCTGTGGAATCTGCTGGGCAACATAGTGATACTCGTTCCCCTTGGTGTGCTATTGCCGGTGATGTTTCGGGTCTTACGGAGATTCTGGTTGACTCTGCCTCTGCTGGCCCTGTTCGCCGTTGGGGTGGAGTACCTCCAGTGGCGTACCGGGGTGGGAGTGGCCGACGTGGATGACTCTATCCTGAATTTTGCCGGTGCGGCGGTGGGGTATATCCTTACCCGCCTGTGCCAGATGTTTTACTTTTATTTCAAAGGAGTAAAAAAATGAGCAAGCTGTCCTTCCGCATGGCCGTTCCCGGGGATGAGGGGGTCATTCTGACATTTATCCGCGCGCTGGCAGACTATGAGCATATGTCGGATGAAGTAGTGGCCACTCCGGAACTGCTGCGGGAGTGGATCTTTGAAAGGGAAAAGGCCGAAGTGCTTTTTGTGCTGGAAGAGGGCATGGAAGTAGGGTTTGCCTTATTTTTTCATAACTTTTCCACCTTTTTGGGTCGGGCGGGCATCTATCTGGAGGACCTGTTTGTACTGCCCGAATACCGGGGCAGGGGCTACGGCAAGGGCCTTTTGAAACGGCTGGCAGCCATCGCCGTGGAGCGTGGCTGCGGGCGGCTGGAATGGGCCTGCCTTGACTGGAATACGCCTTCTATTGACTTCTATACCAAGCGGATGAATGCTGTTCCCATGGATGAGTGGACTGTGTACCGCCTGACGGGGGACACGCTGATGCAAGCGGCAAAGGAGGAATAGAATGAAGAAGCACAGGTTAACAAAGGAGCAACGAAAAAAATGGATTCGTAATGTCGTTATTCTGACCTTGATCCATGCCAGCCCCTACGTGATCATCCCTGAGCGGCGGGCTTGGGTCATGGAGAATCCTGTGACAATGCTTCTGATTATGTTGCAGGCGATTTTGCTGTTTTCCGTGCTCATGCTGGGAGCATATTTTCTGCTGAAGTGGGTACGGGCCGAGAAGAAAGAGGAGGACAAGGTATGATCGCTCTGTTGATTCGCGCCGCCAAGAATGCATTTGGTGTGTCCGTTGGTGTTACCGTGGGCGGCACGCTGCTGCCCCGCATGCTCCACCCGGAGCGTTATGCGGATGCCCCAGAGCTGATGGCCCATCTGTGGCAGAACTTCTCCGTGGTTTTTGTGGTCATCTTTGCCATTTGGGCAGCGTACTACATCATCATGTTCTGGAACAATAAGAAATAAGAGAAAGACAGGTGAGGACAATGTCTTTTGTCCATTTACATCTGCATACGGAATACTCCCTCTTGGACGGTGCCTGCCGCATCAGCAAGCTGGTGGAGCGGGTCAAGGAACTGGGCCAAACCGCCGTGGCCATCACCGACCACGGTGTGATGTACGGTGCCATCGATTTCTACCGTGCCTGCAAGAGTGCGGGTATCAAGCCCATCATCGGCTGTGAAGTCTACGTAGCCCCCCGCACCCGCTTTGATAAGGTGCATGAGCTGGACTCCGAGGCCCGGCATCTGGTGCTGTTGTGCCGCAACGAGGAGGGCTACCGCAACCTGTCCTACATGGTGTCCTGCGCCTTTACCGAGGGCTTTTACATCAAGCCCCGTATCGACATGGATCTGCTGCGTGAGCACTGCTCCGGCCTGATCGCCTGCTCTGCCTGTCTGGGCGGTGAGATCTCCCGCCGCCTGCAGAACGGGGACTACGAGGGGGCAAAGGCCCACGCGCTGGAAATGCGGGAACTGTTCGGTGAGGACGGCTACTATCTGGAACTGCAGGACCACAGCATCCCCGCCCAGCGGCAGGTGAATGCGGGCATCATCCGCCTGCATGAAGAGACGGGTATCCCAATTATCGCCACCAACGATGCCCACTACCTGACCCGGGAAGATGCCGAGACTCAGGATATCCTCATGTGTATCCAGATGGGCAAGACGCTGGACGACCCTGGACGCATGAAGTTTGAGACGGAGGAATTCTACGTCAAGAGCGAGCAGGAGATGCTGGACCTGTTCCCGCAGTACCCCGAGGCTATTGAAAATACAGCAAAAATCGCCGAGCTTTGCAATATGGAGTTTGAGTTCGGCCATTACCATCTGCCACAATTCAAGCTGCCCGAGGGCTGGGAGGATGCCACAACATACTTCCATCACCTGTGCCGTAAGGGCTTTGAGTGGCGCTATCCCAACGGCACACAGGACAACCTGAAGCAGTTGGAATACGAGATGGGCGTCATTGAGCAAATGGGCTTTGTGGACTACTTCCTCATCGTGTCCGACTTCATTGGCTATGCCAAGCGCAACGGCATCCCTGTGGGTCCCGGCCGCGGCTCCGCTGCCGGTTCCATGGTATCCTATTGCCTGAATATCACCGATATTGACCCCCTCAAGTACAGCCTGTACTTCGAGCGATTTCTCAATCCCGAGCGCGTTACCATGCCCGATATCGATATTGACTTCTGCATCCGCCGCCGGCAGGATGTGATCGACTATGTCTCCCGGAAATACGGTGAGGACCATGTGGCCCAGATCGTTACCTTTGGCACCATGAAGGCCAAGGCTGCCATCCGTGACGTGGGCCGAGTGCTCAACCTGCCCTATGCCGAGGTGGACAACATCGCCAAGCAGGTGCCCTTCTCGCTGGACATGACGCTGGACAAGGCTCTGCAACTTTCCAAGCCCTTTATGGACCTGTACGAGGGCAGCGAGGTGGTCAAGAAACTGGTTGACACCGCCCGAAAGCTGGAGGGCATGCCACGCAACTCCTCCACCCACGCGGCCGGTGTGGTCATCACCAAAAAGCCGGTCTATGAGTATGTACCCCTTGCCACCAACGATGACCTTGCCGTCACCCAGTACACCATGGTCACGCTGGAGGAGCTGGGCCTTCTGAAAATGGACTTTCTGGGCCTGCGCAACCTGACTATTCTGGACGATGCGGTGGAGATGGTGCGCCAAAAGCAGCCTGACTTCCGGCTGGACCAGATCCCAGACAACGATCCGCAGGTCTATAAAATGCTGTGCGAAGGCCGCACCAGCGGTGTGTTCCAGATGGAATCGGCGGGCATGACCGGTGTGTGCGTGGGCCTCAAGCCCAAGAGCATTGAGGACATCACCGCTATCATCGCCCTGTACCGGCCCGGTCCCATGGACTCCATTCCACGGTTTATCGCCTGCGCGCAGGACCCCAAGCTCATTTCCTATAAACACCCGCTGCTGGAGCCTATTCTGTCCGTTACCTACGGCTGCATCGTCTATCAGGAGCAGGTTATCGAGATCTTCCGCCGTTTGGCAGGCTACTCGCTGGGTCAGGCTGACATGGTGCGAAGAGCCATGTCCAAGAAGAAGGTCAAGGACATTGAACGCGAGCGCGGAGCCTTCCTGCACGGTGACCCTGCACGCAATATCACAGGCTGTGTGGCCCACGGCATCCCGGAGAGCGTGGCCCAGTCCATCTACGATGAGATCTATGACTTTGCCAGCTACGCATTCAATAAGGCACATGCCGTGTCCTACGCGGTAGTGGCCTATCAGACCGCGTGGTTCAAGTGCCACCACACCCGGGAGTATATGGCTGCTCTGCTCACCTCTGTGTTGGACTCCCAGGACAAGGTGGCCGAGTATATCGGTGAGTGCAAGGACAACGGTATCGCGCTGCTGCCCCCCGATGTGAATGAATCGGGCACCACCTTCACCGTTTCCGGCGAGAACATCCGCTTTGGTCTGGCTGCGGTCAAGGGCGTGGGCCGTGGCGTTGTAGACGCTTTGCTGGAAGAACGTGTAAAGGGTGGAAGCTTCACGGATTTTACTGACTTCTGTGAGCGTATGCACGACCATGACCTGAACCGCAGAGTGGTGGAAAACCTCATCAAATGCGGAGCGTTCGACAGTATGGGCTGCCGCCGCTCTCAGCTGCTGGCCGTTTTCGGTCAGGTGCTGGACGGCATTGCCGCCAGCCGCAAGCGCAATGTGGAGGGCCAGCTGGACCTGTTCGGCATGGCGCTGGAAGAGGATGCTCCCGCCGCCACGGCCCTGTCTCTGCCCGACCTGCCCGAATTTACGGCGCAGGAGCTGATGAACATGGAGAAAGAGACCACCGGTCTGTACCTGAGTGGTCACCCCATGGACGCTTACCGTGAGGCGGCCCGCCGCCGGGGGGCGGTGTCTGTGGGTTCCATCATGGCTGACTTTGCGCAGGAGGGCGGTCCCACCCGGTATGCGGATGAGCAGCGTGTGACCGTGGCAGGTATTATCTCACGTTACAAGACCAAGACCACCCGCAACAACACCCTTATGGCCTACGTGACGTTGGAGGACGATACCGGCGCTATGGAGCTTCTGGTTTTCTCCCGCACTTTGGGGGAAAGCGGAAACTATATCCGGGAGAACAGCCCGGTCATTGTTAGCGGCAAGATCTCTGTCCGGGACGAAAAGGAGCCCCAGATCCTGTGTGATACCCTGCGGCCCATTGGAGATCTGGAGGAGGAGAAGACGCAGGAGGGTCAAAGCCAGCGGCTCTACCTGAAGATCCCCTGTCGGGAGGACCCGCGTATGCGAAAGGTGGAGCTGGTGCTGTCCATGTTCCCGGGTGACAGTCAGGCGGTGCTCTATTTTGAGGATACGAAAAAGCGTCTGGGTACGCCATGTGTAGTGCATCCGGCGCTGGTCAATGAGATGAAGGAACTGTTGGGTCCGGACCGGGTCGTGGTAAAATAAACGGTCCGGGATGAGGAAGTTTTTATGAAAAAGCTGCTCTATTTTCTGTTTCACCGCTCGGTGATCGTGGCGGTGGCTCTGCTGGCGCAGATCGCTGTGCTGGTGCTGATGGTGGTCAAGTTTTCCGAGAGCTTTACCCAGTTCTACTGGATATGCATTCTGATCAGCTTTCTGGCTGCGCTTGGCATTGTCAGCAGCCGAAGCGACCCTGCCTATAAGATCGTGTGGCTAGTGCTGATCCTGCCGTTTCCTGTGTTTGGTGGCATGATCTATCTGGTCTTCGGCGGCAGCCGGCATCCTCGGTGGCTGCGCAAAGCGGTGCAGAGCATAGATCAAAAAATGGTGGATGCCCTGAAAGGCGATTATAAGGCGGACACGCTGGTCAAAGTGGGAGAGGATGCGGCCATCCAGGCCCGGTATCTGGAGCGCAGAGCCCACTGTCCGGTCTATGAGTGCAGCCGCACGGAGTACTTTTCCATCGGCGAAGACTGCTATGCGCGCATGCTCACCGAGCTGAAAAAGGCCCGGCGGTATATCTTCCTGGAGTATTTCATCATCCAGGAGGGAAAAATGTGGAACAGCATTCTGGACATCCTGAAGGAAAAGGCGAAGCAGGGTGTGGACGTGCGGGTCATGTATGACGATATGGGCTGTATGTTTACCCTGTCCAAGGACTACCAGCAGCGGCTGGAGGAGCAGGGGATCCGCTGCTGTGCCTTCAACCGCTTTGTGCCGGTGATGTCCCTGTTGCTCAACAACCGTGACCACCGCAAGATTTGTGTCATTGACGGACGAGTCGCTTTTACCGGTGGTATCAATCTGGCCGATGAGTATATCAACGAGCGGGAGCGCTACGGCCACTGGAAGGACAGTGGCTTACTGGTGGAAGGAGATGCGGCCTGGAGTATGGCGGTCATGTTCCTGTCCCTGTGGGACTATGCCCAACAGCAGCAGGAGGATTATGACAAATTCAGACCCGCCAGAGTTCCGGTGCAAGGCGCGTCGGGCTACGTGCTGCCCTATACCGAAAGTCCTCTGGATGACGAGGCTGTGGCTCAGGCTGTCTATCTGAACATGATCAGCAAGGCGGAGAAGTATATCTATATCACCACACCTTATCTGATCTTGGACACCGCTACCAACACGGCCCTATGCAACGCGGCCAAGTCCGGGGTGGATGTGCGCATCATCACCCCCCACATCCCGGATAAGAAATCTGTTTTTCAGGTCACCCGTGCACACTATCAGCCCCTGCTCGAGGCGGGAGTGAAGATCTACGAGTACACTCCCGGCTTCATCCATGCCAAGAACTTTGTGGTGGACGACCAGTTTGCCACGGTGGGAACGGTAAATATGGATTTCCGCAGCCTGTTTCTCCATTTTGAAAACGGTGTCTGGATGTGCAAGACAGATTGCATACAGGACATCAAGGAGGATTTTCTCCAGACTCAGAAGAAAAGTGAGAAGATCGGCCTGCGCCAGAATCGCCGGCGCAATCTGAACCTGTTGGCTCAGCTGTACCGCAGCGTGCTGCGGCTGTTCGCGCCGTTGATGTAATGACAATAAACATGCCCCTTCCCGGTAGTGGGAAGGGGCATGTTTATTGTTTTTAGTTGTCTGTCAGTAAGGTGCTGACGAGCGTATTATACATCTGCTCCGGACCGGTTTTGAACCGGTCGATGAGTGCCTTGCCTTGATCTTGGTCGGGGGTGAGCAACTCCAGTGTAAACAAGTTGCCTGCGTCGTCGTCCAGCGCAAGTCGCACCGTAAAGGTGCCGTCCTCCCGGGGGGAAAGCTCGCCGCGGATCTGAGCTTCCCGGCGCAGCTGCTCGTTGACGGTGATCAGATTTTCGTCACAGCGGCGGCGCACGGAGAAGGGGAGTGTCTCCGCGCAGATCTGGCAGTTGCGCCGGCCCTTTTCCGTGATGGCATAGCGCTCATCCTCCAGCGTAAGATGCTCGGTCTCTACCAGATGGTCAAGAGCCTGAGTCAGGGAGAAGTAGTCCACTCCTGCGTCGCAGAAAGCCAGCTCCAGCAGCTGATTAAACGTGATGGGGGCGGCCGCACGGTCCATAATATACAGGACCAGCAGCTTCAGGTCCAGATCGCTTTGAATGTAGCCCATCCGGGTCATAAAAACCCCTCCTATGTATTGCTTCCCTTATTATAAGCGGAAAAGTGGGAAAGGACAAGTGTTTTACGTTAAAAAACCGCCTGTGCAAAATTACACAGGCGGAACAGGGAGGAATAGTTATCGGTTAGTTGCAGCAGCTCCGGAAGTCACGGTAGCTGTCCGGGCAGGGGCAGGTGGTGTTGGGCGGGAAGAACTCATCCACGGGGAACTTCACGTGGCGGAAGATCTCACAGGGATCGTCGTCGCTGCCGGAGCAGGTGCACTCCTTGTCGGGCATGCAGTAGTCATAGGCGGGGATGAGCAGCTGGGTGTCCCGCTCCAGACGGATGATGGAGAACTGGCCCAGAGAGACAAACAGCCGGCGGGTGTCGCCGCCGAAGACAAGCTCGCCGCCAAAGACACCGCAGATCCCGGCGGGGATGTCGGCGATCTCGCACTGGCAGGGGTTGCACTGGCACACGTCCACCAACTTCATGTTGAGGATGATGGGGTCCACCGCCTCAACCACGGCGGTGGGCATGTTGGTGCAGGGGCACTGGCAGTCGATGGGACCGTTGTCGGAGGAGAACACCTTTGCGCTGCCCTCGCTGCCAAACAGGATGACCCGCTTGTCAAACACGGCCAGACCGCACAGCTCCACAGGCCGTGCCGCGCCAACGCAGGCGCTGGCGGTGATGCGGTAGAAGTAGCGCACATCCACGGTATAGAACCCGCGGTTGAAGCCCACGCTCTCCACGTCAATGGCGGCACACAGCAGCTGGGCAGTGCCCGCCTTGACGGACAGGGCGTGCTCCAGAGCCTCCTGAGATGCTCTGGTCAGATAAACTCTCAGATCCTCGATACAGTCCTTGTCGGAAGATATAGCGCTTTTAAGGAATTGGTCACAGCGACCTCAGATGGATGTCCAGGGCGAAGTCCCTGGGCTTTGTTTTTTTTGCTTTGGTGTACCAGACGCTTGATATTACAGACTTTAGGAGGGAGTTTCTGCCGGCGGCATCGGCGGTCTCATAGGCGTCAAGCACAGCCCGGATTCGCGATGCCAGGGCAGAGGGGTTCTCAATTTTGGAATCCTCAATCTGGCGGGCAATCTCGGCTTGCTGGGTCTCCAGCTGGGAAATCTTCTCTCGTACCGCAGCCATACGCTCGCGGAAGATGGGAATGTCGTACTCCCCGAGTTCCAACAACTCATACAGGCGAGACTTCTGCCGATCAGCGGCAGCAAGCTCTTTTTTGATTGTATCCAGTTTGGTCTGCTGGATGTCATTGTCCCGACCGGAGGGCATCTCGGGGCGGGGGAGGGATAGTTTGGTCAAGGTGTCCTGCAGGTAGTCCAGCACACGATCTTCCACAAAGGAGAATTGCGTGGAGGCGCAGCAGCCGGCTTTCATGCAAAGCAGATATGGCTGTCGCTTCATGACCATGCGCTGCATATTCTGACCGCAGTTGGCGCATTTGACCAGTCCGGCCAGAGGGCTGCGCACTGTGCCATCGTGCTTCGGTGGGGCATACCGGCCATCCATAATAGACTGCACTTTGTCAAACAGTTCCTTATCAACAATGGCAGGATGCAGGCCGTCCGTTATAGTCCACTTTTCCCTTGGTTGGTAGATTGTGATGTGCTTTAGATTTCCCTTGACGCCCTTTTTGATATGCTTTTTCTGATTCCAGACGACCTTGCCGATATAAGTGGGGTTGCGCAGGATCTTGGCAATGGAATTTCGGCTGAACTCAGAAGAACGGTGGGGTCTTGCACCCATGGCATTGACCTGCCGGGCTACCGACACACAGCCGAGTCCCTGGGCATATAAATCAAACATCATGCGCACGAACTTGGCCTCCGGCTCGCAGATCTCCAGAGTGGGCCTGCGATCTACATATACGTTCTTATAGCCGTAGGGCGCATTAGCGACGTAGCAGCCGTCTTCAATAGACTGCTGCAGGCCACGGCGCAGGCGCTTGTTGATGATCTTATACTCCCGGCGAGAGATAAAGGTCTTCATCTCTGCAATCTCATCATCCAGCTCATCGGAGAGGTCATAGGTCTTTTCGGGAGTCACAATGAGGGTGCCACTATCCCGGAATGAGTCCAGAATAATACCTTGGTCTTTCATCCGGCCACGGGAGAGACGATCCAGATCCATGCACAGAACGCAGTCGTAAAGGCCTTCTTCTACATCCTGGAGCAACCGGAGCATCTGAGGACGAGCATAGAGGGACTCACCGCTGACGACTTCCTGATAGGTCTCTACGATATGAATATTGTTTTTGCGGGCAAACTCCAACAATGTTTTTTGATGCTTCGCAAGGATCTCTGCTGTGTCCATGCCCTCCTCAGCGCGGGATTTGCGGAGGTACAGCCCAGCTTCCTTTCCTGCGAGAGACGGCTGATCGTGCATAAAAACCATCCTTTTGAGAATGCCCCGGGCTATGACGGCCCGGGGCAGGGTTTATACGGGAACGATGTTACGAGGCACTCCGAGTGAAAACAGTGCTACCATCTGATGTTATGATACGGACGGAGCCGAGAGAGTAATCAGACGAGTAATTGGCAAAAATGCAGTTCCCAATTCGGTCTACAGCATCTTGAGGGGTCCCGTCCTTGACCGTAATAAGAGCATAATTTCCGTCTGCGGTCTCATGGACCTCTATGGCCGTTACATAGCCATACCAACTGGTAGCCCATTCGGGGTTTCCGGCCCCGCCAAAAGACAGTTCAAATTCTTCCGCCAAAGACTTGCTGGAGGCCTCGTTCAGAGTGCCGCCGGCATTGACGGCACCTTCAGAAAAAACAGGACTCGGGATCTCATACTCCATCGTTATGTTGTATACGGCATCGATAGAAAGCCGTGCATAGGTGGAGTTACCAGCGGGAAGCTCCTCAACCATAAGCATATCGGATCCGACACGCTTTTTGTTGAGGTCATAAAAGCGCACGAAGACGTTTCCCGAAAAGGTTTTCGTGCTGTTGTTTGACACCGTGACAATAGCCTGAGAGAGAACCTCATCTATTTTCATCTCGACAGAAATATCCTTGAGCGCAGGATCTGCCTCAGCTGGCGGCTGGAAAGAGGCAGACGAAGACTCTACGGAAGAACTATCCGATGCAGAGGATGTACTATGCGAACCGGCTGAAACATCCTCAGCACTATTTCCGCAGGCGGCAAGGACCATTACCATGCTGCTGGCCAAGAGAAGCGAGAGAATTTTGTTTTTCATAATAGCTTACCTCCGTTGTGCCCAATTCGGGCACTTTTATTTTCCATAATTTACATGGGGACTTTTCCAGAATACACCTCTACAATCAGTTGTGGAGGTGTTTGACAATGAACTACAAAAACTATCAAAACGCAAGGGATGCCGCGTGGCGGCTACTGATCGACATGGAAATCCGAGAACTGCCTGTCCGGACAGGGGAAATCTGCCGAGCACTGGGCATTCCCGTAAGGCTTTACGCGCCGAAAGGGGAGGGGGATGGCATGAGCATGATGATAGGCGGCCGTCCCACCATCTTTGTATCCAGAAATGCGCCACCGGCGCGGCAGCGGTTTACTCTTGCCCATGAGCTGGGACATGTACTGCTTGGGCATGTGGGCAGATATGAGCTGGTCAATCGGGAGCCATCTGCGCAGGACAATCAGGTGGAGCAGGCAGCCAATGTGTTCGCTTCCCGGTTGCTGGCCCCGGCATGTGTGCTATGGGGGTGTGGGGCAAAGACGGCCGAGGAGATCGCAGCCCTGTGCGAGATCAGTCTGCCGGCTGCGCAGTACAGAGCGGCCCGAATGGCTGAGTTATACCGCAGGGACAAGTTTCTCACATCACCGTTGGAGCGGCAGGTGTACCTGCAATTTGCCGATTACATAGCAGCTCACAGGTAATCTGCATCGGCCTCCGGCATTTGTTCAATAATGGATTTCAGTGCGGCCAGTTGCTCATCAGTCAGGCGTTTAGAGAACAGGGAGCCATCCCGTCCGGCAATCCGTACTGTGTTAGGATCCTGCCCGTCACCGGAAACGGTGGCGGGTTTTTCTTTTTCGGTATCATCATTCCCAAGAATATAATCAATGCTTACCCCGTACATCTGACTCAGCTTTACGAGCAACGTTGAGCTCGGAACTGTGACGCCGCGCTCCCACTGGCTGACAGCGGTTTGATTTACAAAAAGAACAGAAGCAAGTTGCTGCTGTGTTTTATATCCATGTTTTAGGCGGAGCTCCTTCAGTCGGTTCACGTGGACCACCTTCCTTCACACCTAATAATAGTAGATTGGCTTATAAAATACAATGGAAACAAAAAAATAGTAGAATTACTACTTGACAGAAAAGGGCATCCATCGTATAATCCAAATCGTAGTAGTTAAACTACTACAGAAAGGAGGGGAGAGAATGGACGGATTGAAAGATATTCGTCGTCAACGAGGCTTGACCCAAGCTGACCTTGCAACCATGCTTGGTGTGACCCAGTCGGTCGTTGCAATGTGGGAGCGTGGAGCGGTGTTGCCGTCAGCATCTAAACTTCCTGACATCGCCGATGCGCTGTCTTGTTCCATCGATGCGCTTTTTTGCCGCGACGGGCCGGGGCAGACTTCCGCCTGATACCATTCTACCCCAAGAAGGAGTGATTTCCCATGTCGGAGGAATACCGAAATATTTACCGGGCCGCTCGCCGGAGTGCCGGAATTACGCAGGAAGCGGCAGCGGAGCGATTGGGCATCAGCCCCGAGAGCATCCGGGCCTATGAGACTGGGGTGCGTGTGCCACCCAACGATGTGGTGGAGCAGATGGTGATCTGCTATAACACCCAGCATCTGGCCTACCAGCATCTGCATGAGACCAACGCTCTGGCCGCGCGGATCGTTCCGGCTCTGGAGCAGCGCAGTCTGCTGGAAGTGGCGGTGCGGATTTATAATCGCATGTCTCAGTTCTCCAAGGGCCACAAGGTAGAGCAGCTGCTGGCTATGGCTGAGGATGGGCGCATTGACGAAACCGAGCGCGCAGAGTTCGAGGCATTTGTGGCTGACTTGCGCGGTCTGATCCAGAGCGGCATGGAGCTGGAGCTCTTTTGTCAGCCTGAGCCGCAAGAATAGGGGACGGGCATGCCGGAATAGCATCGAGAGGAGGTGTGGCGTCATGCGAGAAGAATTTGTACATCAAAAAGAGCAGTGTGCCCGATGGACCCAGGAAGGCCAGACAGTACGGGTGATCAGCCGAACCAAGTGCATACGGTATCGTGGCAAGGATCACGAGGTGTTCTGGAGTCAGTGGGTTGGTCCGCATATGCTACGGATCGGAACGGATGAGATCCCAGTTGTATTGTCTGCAGTCGATGACGGCGGCAATGCACTGGGCGTTGGGGTGGACTTCACAAGAGCCACGGCCATGCAGGCTACAGAGGCGGAGCGCGAAGCAAATCGGCAAAACATCCTGCAGGTCGCCACAGATGTGCTTGTCGGCATGGGCGTTTGGTAGAAAAGAGGATCACAAATGAAATTGAGCAATAAAAATCCCCCCATGACTGCGGGAACAGTCACAGGGGGTACGATGATCAGAGACCACCGTGAGAACACCAATATTATATCACGATCTGAAACGATTTGCAAGGGGGTGATGTTGTGCCAAAAGAAATGCCCGGATATTGGGCCGTACTGCCGGCAGAGATCCGGTATGACACCGGACTGAAGCCGAATGCCAAGCTGCTCTATGCGGAGATCTCCGCACTGGCCAACACCACCGGATATTGCTGGGCGACCAACGAGCATTTCAGCGAGTTATTCGGGCTGGGCGTTAGCACGATCAGCCGCCTTGTATCTCAGCTGGAAGAGCGAGGCTACATACAAACGGAGATGGCCGCCACCGATAAGGGGTCAGAGCGGCGAATCTATGCAGGTATTTTTCAGGTGCGTGTGCGCCATGGGGGTCTTGCCGAAAAGAGCAATACCCCTCTTGCCGAAAAGAGCAAGGGGGGTCTTGCCGAAATCGGCAAGCAGAATAATATAAATAATAATATATATACCCCCTATAGTCCCCCAAAAGGGGGACGGCGTGTGCGCAGTGCACCACGAGCAGCACCTGACTGGTGCCCAGATCGGTTTGAGGGCCTTTGGAAGTATTACCCCAAGCAAGGGCGTAAGGACAAGCAGAGGGCAATGGATGAATGGGACAAGCTCGCGCCGGATGCCGCTCTGATCGATACCATCGCCCTGGCGCTGCAGACGCTGAACAAGCATGATGAGCAATGGCGGCGAGGAATTGGCATCCCGTACCTGCACCGGTTTCTGCGTGACCGTAGGTGGGAAGATGCCGAGGAAGCCTCGGAGTCTGATGCCAGACAGTCGGACAGTGGCTGGGCCGATGATCCGGAGGTGATCTGATGGTAGATCCGTCACGCATCACCTGGTTCGAGTATTCCATCCTCGGCACGGTCCTGCTGGAAGGCGACTGTGCCGGTGAGGTGGTTGCTGCTCTCTCTCTGGAGCACTTCAGCATGGAAGCCACCCGGGGACTGTTTGAGGTCATTTCTGCCCTGCATGTGGAGGGTGCTCCCATCAATCAGGCCACGGTTATACGGAAAGCTGGAAGTGAGTACGAGGTGGCCGTGCAGGAGGCCTGCCAGCATTATACGGCCAAAAGCAACCTGCCTTATTACTGCGACCTGCTGAAAGAGCAGGGGCGGTTGCGGCAGGTGCAGGCCGAGGCTATGGGCATCACATCCGCAGAGAATCTGGAGCAGGCTGGAGAGGTCCTTGACCGCATGAACGGTCTGATGGTCACGCAGAAGAAAGTCACGATTATGAGCGCAGCTGAGGCCGCCATGGATTTCTATCAAAGGCAGGAGGCCAAGGAGAAGCCGGAGTACCTCACATGGGGCATGGACAAGCTGAATCAATGTCTATACGTGCAGCTGGGTGACTTCATGGTAGTCGGTGGATACGCCAGCTCGGGCAAGACTCTGCTCTCGTTGCAGTTTGCCTTAGAGCTGGCGCAGAAGTACCGGGTGGGCTACTTCTCTCTGGAGACAAGCCCACAGAAGTTGAATGACCGAACGATGGCCCATCTGGCGAGGATCCCACTTGCGAAAATCAAAAAGCGAGATCTGAGCGATGCAGACTGGGCGGCAATAGCAGAGGCCAGCCAAAAGCTGGCAAAGATGCAACTGGAGTTTATTGATGCCGGTAGTATGAGCGTCCGGGACATTCAAGCCATATCACTTAATCGTCGGTATCAAGTGGTCATAGTAGACTACCTGCAACTGGTGACAGACCACGGCAAGGGGCGTTATGAGCAGGTGACCAACATCTCTATGGGCCTGCATACCCTTGCCCGGAGCAATGGAATCGCTGTGATTGCCCTTGCTCAGCTCACCCGCCCAGACAAGGAAAAGGGAAAGCCGCAGCCGCCCACTATGTCTTCCTTCCGCGAGTCCGGCCAGATCGAGCAGGATGCCGACGTGGCAATTCTGCTTTGGCCATCCGACCCGAACGACAACCGCAGCAACCGAGTGCTGAAAGTCGCCAAGAACAAGGAGGGCGAGCGAGCCCGGTTTGAGCTACATTTTGATGGCCCCTGTCAGACTCTGACTCCGGTAGAGCCTACTGCCGGCGAGAAGTTCCGGAGACTGCAGAGCGAGATTCGCAAGGCAGGCAAGGCCGGACAGGCGGATAGCGGGCAGGTCACATTTACCGAGCTCAAGGGGCCCGATTCAAATCTACCATTCTGAGGGGTGACAAACATGACCGCACGGCAGGTGCAGCTGATCCAGAGCGAGGCACAACGGCATATTGCCATGGCAAAGACCGCAAGAGAGATCTCCATCAAGTGCAGCCACGTTGAAGTGGCTGAGGCCCTTGGTGCTGCCCTGCAGGCGCAGAAGGGAGGGAGTGCAGATGGAGGAACCCAAGCTGGGCATGACCTATAGCTTTGTCCCCACGGCCTTTATCGGTGAGCATGGCAATCCACCCGGGCCGGGAGGAACAAGAGCGCCCAGCAGAGTCAATGGCCGGGTCACATACATCAACCGGCCGCACCGATGGTTCCAAGTGCCCTATGAGGTCCACGGGAACCAACTCAAAGAGTGCTTCAAATTTTGAAAAACAGGAGGAAATCACCGTGAGAACATTCGCAATCTACAACCGTAAGGGTGGCGTCGGGAAAACGACCACCGCAACCAATCTGGCCTATATACTGGCCGAGGCCTGCAAGAAGCGAGTCCTGCTGATCGACGCGGACAGCCAGGGCAACACCAGCAGCATTTCCTGCCAAAAGAGCGGTGGCCTGGCTGAACTGCTCCGAAACGGTCCCAGCAGCGACCTGATCGTCAAGACGGACATTCCCGGCCTCGACCTGTTGCCTGCCGGCAGTGGCCTTTATGACATCGACCTGGAGTGTATGATCGGAAAGCGCCGGGCTGACTTCTGGATTCTGAGCCGTTTCCGCACGCTGCTGGAGGAGGACAACGAGTACGACATCGCCGTAATCGACTGCCCCCCCTATCCCTCGCTGAGCTGCCTGAACGCCATCACCGCCGCCGACCGGCTGATCGTACCCACAGATTCGGATGCGTACTCCGTTACCGGCATCGCAGATTTGGTGGAGCAGATCGACTCCATCCGCAAGGCTGTCCCCACCGTTAGCGTGTCTGGCGTGCTGATTACCCGTTGGGGCAAGACCTCTGCAGTGGACCACGATGCACGGAAGTACCTCCGGGAAGATGCTCCGATTCATGTTTTCCAGACCGTCATTCGCCGCAGCGATGAAAAAGTGAAGGAGTCTACCTGGGTCGGTCAGCCTGTGCAGGAGTGGAGTCCTTGGTGCTACACCGCTCGGGACTACCGGGAATGGGTAGCCGAGCTACTCCAGAGGGAGGGAATCCAGTATGAGTAAGTTGGATCTCGGATCTATCCTCGCCAATAACGGGCCTTTCGCTGAGGGGCAGCGAGATATAGAGATTATCACCAAGGAAATCCTGGCATTGAAGCAGAGCGCCGGCGATGCCATTCTGAGTATCGGACAGCGTTTGATCGAGGCAAAGGCAGTTCTTCCGCATGGAAGTTGGCTCCCTTGGCTGGCCGAGAAAGTGGAGTTTTCCGAGCGAACTGCGCAAACCTTTATGCGCCTTGCGCGGGAATGGTCAAATCCGCAGGCGCTTGCGGATTTGGGAGCCAGTAAGGCATTGACCCTTCTGGCACTGCCGGCTGATGAGCGGGAGCAGTTTATACAGGAACAGAATGTTGTTGACATGACCTCCCGGGAATTGGAACGAGCCATCCGGGAGCGAAAGGAAGCGCAGGATGCTGCTGCAGCATCAGCTGCTCGAGCTGATGCCGCCGAGGCAGCCCAAAAGGCCCTCGAAGCGGACCGAGACCGCATTGCGGCCCTCTTGGAGCAGGAAAAACAAAATGCGGAAGCATCACAGGCTGCCGTTGCCGATCTGGAGGCGAAAATCACAGAACTGAAGGCGGCCCCCGTAGATGTTGCCATTATGGAGGTTGACCAAGCCACGCTGGATAAGGCAAAGGCGGATGCCATTGCTGAGATGCAGGGAGAGCTGGATAAGGCAAAGGCAGGAAAGAAAAAAGCAGAAGAACGACGCCAAGCCGTCGAGGAGCAGTTGGCCTTGACCAAGGCCAAGTTGGAGTCCTTGCAGAAAGAGGACAAGAAGGCGGCAATCGCCGCCGACAAGGACATGGCCACATTTGAGGCGTACTTCCTCCAGCTCCAGGATCTTGCCAACCGGATGAGAGGACTTTTGCTGAAGGTGCGCAGCAGAGAAGATAAAGCGGCTGCGGTTGCGATGCAGAAGGCTCTTTGTGCTGCTGGAGAGGCAATCAGGAGGGCTGCGGAATGATTTGGTTTGATCAAGCTTCGAAGCGGCTCGAAGCAGAATGTAAAGCCGACATGGGGCGTCACGGAAATATCATGAAAAATGCTGTAAAGGCTGCCCTGCTTGATTTCTGTCGGCAAGACGATGAATTTGCACAGGCTGTTGTGCAAGGGGGGACGTTCAAGGCCTGCATGGAAGCTGTGGCAAAAAATGTGGGGTCCGGCATTTCGGATTTGGAAGCTTACAAACGAGCAGTGTCGTTTTACTTCCCAGGAGCGGGAATCTGTATGACGATGAAGATCGACCTGTGCGACAGTGTGAATGATGCTCCTCATCCGGACGGTCCTGGGATTGTGCTGGATTTGAGCGACTATATGACGTGAGGTGCGCCATGGACGATAGAAAGAAGTGCGAACAGCTGGCAAGCGCTGCGCCTCCTCTGACCAAAGACAATCTCAATGCACTCAACGCTCTGTTTCCCTCGTTTATTTTTCGGCGGCGCCGAACTGGAGAGGTGTGGTGCACATGCTGTGGAACACATGGGACACTTCCAGCCGACTCCAAAGTTATGCAGGCTGATCACAGCCGAGAGCCAGAGCGGGAACGATACTTTTGCCATATGGGGGCGTGGGCCGCATCGGCGCCCAAGCCTTTGCCCGAACCTGTGGCGTGTCCCTATTGCGGGAAAGTTTCTCCTGTGAAGGAATTGGGGCGGACTGGGCGAAGAGAAAACTTGCGCACATACCGCCGTGCGGTGGTGTTCCGTTGGTATCGCAATGCCTTATGGGCTGTTGCTTACGATGTGGGCAAGGGGTACGAGGATGAGACTCGTTTGACAGACGGCCCGACTCGTTCAATCGCGGCAATCTATCGCTTCCGCCCTGGCCAAGTGGACTGCGCCAACACATTTGCCTGGTGGTACCGGGAATGGCACTACTTCCGGTCGATCAAGACAGATGGTCTGCGGCCAAAATTCAAGATCTCTGAGCCGTTTTCATGCAGTGCGGAGTATGGCACGGGATATGATGTTGTTGGCATAGATGAGGTCTACAAGTCCCAGTTTCGTTGGTGCGACATTAACGCGTACCGCAAGGAGGGGAGCAAACTGATGCGCTATCTCACGGTGTGTACTGCGTACCCAAGACAGGTAGAGATGCTGACAAAAGCCGGAATGGTTGATGCGGTCGTGGACTTTGCTGAGCGCGGCGTATCAAACGCCCGCGCATTTGACTGGGCGTGCAGTGATCCGTGGAAGGGGCTGGGACTGAATAAAACCGAACTCAAGGAATTCCAAAATGGCGGCCACATCCTCGATGTGCTCGCGCAGTATAAAAGTCTTCGTAAGGGTGGAACCCTTGCAAGCCTGACGGAACTGTACTCACTCAGGCAGGCACTTGGGCCGGACTGGTTTCGTCGAGTATGTACCCGGATGCGGCGGTACCACCTGAGTTATACCAAGATTTGCAACTACCTGGACAAAGTGCATAAGGCGGAGAAAGGGCGCAAAAAGAAAGGTCCCGGGCTGCCAACAGTTGCAGGTTGGTGGTGTGACTATATCGATGCCGCAGAGGTGCTTGGGCTTGACCTGAAAAATACAGTTTTTTTGTTGCCTAAAGATCTGAGAGGCCATCACGACGAAGCAACTAAAACCGCAGATGTTCTAAAAGAGGCCAGGAGAAAGGACGGCAACAAGGAGAAAGAACGCAAGCGCTTTAAGAACCTCGCAGCAAGGTATACCTATACAGATGGCCGGTGGCTCATCCGGCCACCCGCAGGTGCAGCTGAGATTGTTGCAGAGGGGAAGGCATTGAAGCACTGTGTTGGCGGATATGCCGACCGGCACATCAACGGCCAAACAACGATTCTGTTCCTAAGAGACCGCCAGCGCCCAGGCCGTCCGCTTGTGACCATAGAAATCCGGGGGAGCAATATAATCCAAATTCATGGGTGGGATGATGAGCGGACTGCTTGCAAGGATAACCCGCAGCGGCTCAGCCCAAGAGAAATCTACAAGGACTTCCTTGATGGCTTTGTGGGGTGGGTCGAAGGCGGCAGCAAGCGAAACCGCAAAGGGTACCCGGTCTTGCCTAAAGCAAAGAAAAGGGAGGTTGCGTGATGAAGATTCTGAAACCCGGTGATCTGTGCCCCTGTTGTGGGCAGCCGATCCCGGAGGGGCTGCCCGCGTGGAACATGGTGGTCCTCGGTTACATCGCCGAAGGAATGGCCTTGCGTGACGCAAGGGCCACGGCCGGACAGGGCGAGGGAGGGCAGAGCGATGGCATGGAATGACTGCCCACATAATTCTGGAGTTGTATGTCCGACGAGCTGCCGCCATTGTCAGACATGTGGCTGGTCGCCTGGGGTGGCGGCACGTCGGCGGAACCCCAAGCTGAACACAGTAGAACAGCCGAGCCAACAGGCGATTAAACACGCAGGAGGACGCCCGCGTCAGGTCGTCAAAGTCGATGAGAGTGGTGCGGTGCTCGACATTTACCCCTCTCTCCTTGCGGCAGCGGAAGCCAATCACATAAGCTCGGTTGCAGTAAAGAACCACTGCAAAGGCAAGCTGAAACACCCCTTCAGGTGCACGGGCGGCTACACATTCCACTATGCAGATGAGATGCAGGAGGATGGAGCATGAAACGAAAAAAGATGATCAAATACCTTATGGCCTGCAGCATTGACCGGAATGAGGCAGTGTTCTATGCCGACTGCTGCGGGCCTCACCTCTCACACGCAGAGGTACAGTTTTTCATTGTCAACTTCCCGGGCTTTCTGAAGGAGTACGGCCTGCCTGTCCCCAAGAGCAATAACCGAGTGCTGGGCAGGAAGGAGCTTGCTCAGGCCACAAGGGATAACCCCCACTTCCTCTACGCGGTTCCTATCCGCGATGGGGAGCCTTGCTACGATGCAGGTCTGTGGCGGATCTTTAACGGCCAAGACTTCTTTCCGGAGGATCCTCGCTTTTGCGATATGACGAAGTACGGCACGGGCTTTGTGTCTTACAGGAGGCGTCCATATGAAGCGGCTGACGACCGATAACCCCAAGGACAACATCGAGAATGCCCTGAATCTGTTTTATGGCAAAGACCAGTGGACGTGGGTTCGTGGCTACGGCCCTGCTCCCGACTGTGCGGATATAGGCCTGTGCGACCTTGTGAGGATGATAGTCAAGGCGAATATCCCGGATGCCGAGCTGCCCGAGGATGATGACGCCCTGTCCGAGCTGATGTGCGAGTGGCTGATGTACGAGCCGACCACCGCAGAGGGTATTATCTCCCTGCTGTATACAGCGGGCTGGGCCTTTGCGGAACTGCGCCATCGCCTCGCCGCCTACGAGGACCTGGAGGAGCAGGGACACCTTATGGAGCTGCCGTGTAAAGTGGGGGATACGGTGTATATCTCTGGCCACGAATATGCGGCACAAATTGATGAGATTGTCATAAAAGCAAATGGTGGCATCACATTCTTTTGGCTTGAATATGACAGGGGGCCGGAGTTAGAAGAGTTGTGGGATTATGGCGAGTTTACCCCAGAGGATATCGGCAAAATCGTATTCCTCACCCGCGAGGAGGCCGAGAGGGCGCTTGCAGGAGGTGCTGACCATGCGTGAAATTCTGTTCCGTGGCAAGGTAGCGCGGGATTGCGTAGGAGTTTCGACCCAGAGAAAGTACAAAAAAGGAACATGGGTGTTTGGCGATTTATCCCACACGAACTATGACCCGCCTTTGATCGACCAGAACAACGACGACCCTGTTCCCGTTGACCCCTCCACCGTGGGCCAGTACACAGGGCGGACCGACAAAAACGGGAAGCGGGTTTTTGAGGGAGATATTATCCGGCTGTACAATGGAGCTGTTGGTGTTGTTCTTTGGAGTGATAACGACCAAGCGTATCTGATTTTTCAAGATCCCGTCAAAATGGTTATTCTTGACGATTTTGGGAATTACGGTCGTCCGGAATACTACGAAGTCATCGGCAACATCTACGACAACCCAGAACTGCTGGAGGGAGGAACGGACAATGGCGTTTAAAATCGTTGATGAGGAATACCACATGGAGGCAACAGGGCGCGACCCAGAGGTTATGGGGTATATCGAAGGGTATACCTCAAACACGGTCGGGGTTACGTTTCTGAGGCTCAACTGTTTGATGGTTCCAGATGAGGAAATGTACGAGTGTTATCGTCGTACAAACTGCCTCAGACACTTTGAGTTTCGCCCCGGGCAGAAGTACGGAACTGGCGTGAGGTTGAACCGCCGCCAGGTTGTGAGGCTGATCTGGGAGTTGGTCAAGTGGCTCGTCAGAGGACATTGAAAGGAGCGATGACCAGCCGCTGTGTATCATCGCAGCCCTGCAAGTGCAGGAGAAAATCTGAACAACAGCAAGGACGAACGCCATAAGGGCTACGGTCTGCAACTGCTAAGGAGGCAGACTGTATTATGGCGAAAGTAATTAAACACATAAGGGCAGGGTTGCTCAACATTGAGGTGATAGGGACAGTTCCGCAAGCGCGACTTGGCTGTCGTGGCCGAGCGGGCCGGAGCTGTCCCACCTCAGCTGCCCAGCAGTTTTATAACAACAAGTGCTCATGGCGGGAACTGGAGCTGATGCTGGCCGCCAACTTTGGAAGCGGAGACTGCGTCGTAACTTTTACCTATGATGATGAGCATCTTCCCAAAGACAAGAAATCCGGAGATGCGCTCCTGCAGAAGGTCTTTCGGAGGATCCGGACCATTCGGAAGCGCAGGGGAGAGGAACTGAAGTATATCTACTCTACGGAAGGCTTCCACGGCGCCCAAGCGGATGAGTTCTTTGGCGATGACCACGAGCTGGAGGACCGGCGCATTCACCATCACGTGGTTCTGAACCGTGTTGGCCCGGGGGACTTTGAGGAAATCCGAAGTCTCTGGCCGTATGGTGGCTACGTCAGGATTGAACCGCTTGACGTTCACTATTATCAAGAGCTGGCCAAATATCTCACAAAGGAAGCACGTGAGTTTGGCCGGTCAAAGGTAGGGGAGCGATCCTGGCGGGCCAGCCGGAATTTAAGTAAATATGAAGTGGAGTACATCGAGATCCCAAGCGACAGCGTGACACTGTCCGCGCCAACAGGTGCTGTGGACTACGTGCAGTTCACGGAGAAAAATCCGTATGGATTTGCAGATTGCATTGGGGCCAGATATTTGATGTATGCTTCGCGCGAGACGCCTGCATACAGTTATGCTCAGGGGCGTAAGCCGCGAAGGGACTCCTAATAATTTTTTAACTTGAAACAAGTCTTAATAATTGAACATAAGACGAAAAAAGGGGTGCAAAAACATTGCAAACAGCAGCCAATCATGGTAAAATGTTGACAGTGAAGGACGGACATGCTGTCTGCCCAAGGTGTCACAGCCGCATGTCACCCAAGATCCTGCCGACCACGGCCGGACGAGACATCGTGCTGTACTGCCGCTCGTGCAAGAACGAGCTCATCACGGATATCGAACAGGGCCAGCGCCTTAAGGGCCGGGGCCAATGACTTACGCAGAGATGCGAGGTTGTTGGCTCCGGCTTTTTGTTTTGCCCGAAACCCGTGGAGGTGATAGCCCATGGCGAGCAAGCCGCTGAGACCCTGCCGACATCCAGGATGCACGCAGCTGACCCGGGAGGGCTACTGCGCAGAACATAAGCCCAAGAAAGCCGGGCGGCGCGAGAGCGCTGAGTGGCACGACTGGTACAACAAGCCGATCTGGACGGACTGGCTGCGGCCTGCGCAGCTACTGCGTGAACCGTTCTGTCGCGAGTGCGCCAAACAGGGTCGGCGGGTACGCGCCACTGTGGTCGATCACATCCAGCCGTTCCGCGGGCTCTGGGCGCTCTTTATCGACCCGAACAATCACCAGAGCCTGTGCGAGCGGTGCCATAACCGCAAGACGGCACTGGAAATGGCGGAGAGACGGTCAAAAACGAAGTGATTTTTCAGCCTGCAGTTTGGGAAAACGGCGGGACGCTTGGGCGCTCAGGTGCTCGGGCGTGTGCGGGGCTATGCGCGCACGGGGTTCCTTGCGCACCCTCCCCCCGGCCGAGAAAGTTTTGCATCGACTTGCACAAGACCGCAGGCACCCCTCCGTGAGGGAAAATTTCCCCACCGGAAAAATGGCGAGAGGAGGATCCATATGTCGGGAAGACGACAGCCCACCGATCTGGTAAAAGCAAACGGCAGGAAGCATCTGAGCCAGGCTGAGGAAGCCGAGCGGCGGGCCGGGGAAGTGAGATTGCTCAGACCGAAAAAACTCAAGCCCCCCGACTGGCTGCCTGAGTACTTGAAGCCAGAGTTTAGGGCGCTGGCCAAGCAGTTGTTGGCGGCGGATATGGGCATTGCTCAGCTGGACGCGGATACTCTGGGCCAGTACCTCGTTGCCCGGCGGCAGTACGTGGCTGCATCCCGTCAGGTGCAGGACTTCCTGGATCAGGAGAATGCGGAGGAGGCTGCAGCCTGGAGTCATCTGCAGGAGAAGTATTTTAAACAGGCCCGGGCATGTGCCGGCGACATGGGATTGACCTTATCCAGCCGGTGCAAGCTGGTGGTGCCAAGAGGTGCGGACGATGACCAGGATAAAGCCAACCCGTTTCTGCAGGTGATCCAGGGAGGGAAAGCGGCCAATGGCTGAGATGCTGTGGCTGACGCCGTTTCTGCAAGTTCCCGCACCGGATGACGGCGCACAGCTGCGCTACAACGAGGAGGCTGTGGAGCGGGTGCGCCGCTTCATTACGCTGCTGCCCTTCGGACAGAACGAGTGGGCGGGCAAGCCCTTTGAGCTGCTGCCCTGGGAGGAGCAGGCTATTCGGGAGTTCTACGGCGTTCAGGTGCTGGACGATGACGGTAACTGGGTACGGTACCGCCGCTTTCTCTATGACGAGATCCCCAAGAAGAACGGCAAGAGCGAGTTTGCAGCGGCGCTGGGCCTTTATCACCTTCTGGCCGATGGAGAGGCAATGCCCAATGTGGGCATCTTCGCCGCGGACAAGGAAAATGCCCGGATCATCTTCGACTGCGCCAAGTACATGGTGGAGCATTCGGCCTTGAGTCAGCCTGTGCACAATCCCATCGCCTGGTGCCGGGACAGCGTGCGTGAGATCCGCACCCGGTTTGGCGGCAAGATGAAGATCTATTCCAGCGACGCTGAGAGTAAGCACGGTTTTTCCTTTTCTGCCATTCTCATTGACGAGCTGCATGCCCAGGCAAACCGCCGATTGTGGGACGTTCTGACGGCCGGCTCAGATGCTGCCCGGCGGCAGCAGGCAGTGATCGTGCTGACCACGGCCGGTGATGATCCGGACCGAACCTCCATCGGCTGGGAGATACATGAAAAGTGTCGGCGCATTTTGGCGTGGCGTCAGGGTGAGCCGGAGCGGGAGTTGGATTTGGATGACCCGTCCTGGTGCCCCATCATGTACGGAATTTCGACCCTGACCGGGGACGATCCGGACCGGATCGCTGAACTTGATATCTACGACGAGGAGCTGTGGAAGCAGTGCAACCCCTCCTATGGCGTGACCATAAAGCCCAGGCAGTTCCGGGCAGAGGCCCGGGCGGCCCGGCAGAGCGAGGCGGCGGAGCGCACCTTCCGGTGGCTGCGCCTGAACCAGTGGATATCCACCAAGGCGGTGGGTTGGATCCCGCTGACCCTGTATGACAAGACCCAATGGGGACCCTCCGCCAAGGCGGAGCGCGAGGAATGGATGAAGCAGTTGGAGGGTAAGCGCTGCTACGGCGGCCTTGACTTGTCCACCACAACGGACCTGACGGCCTTTGTGCTGCTGTTCCCGCCTCAGCCGGGGCTTGATACCTGGGTGGCTGTGTTCTACGCATGGCGGCCGGAGGAGGGTGTGGTGGAAGCGGAGCAGCGCGACCACGTGCCCTATCGTGACTGGGCCAGAGCGGGCTTCCTGACGCTATGTCCGGGCGACATGATCGACTTTGACATGGTGGAGAACGCGGTGTATGACGCCGCCCGGAAGTACAAGCTGGAGGCTCTGGGCGTTGACCCCTATCTGAGCCGGACGCTGACCCAGCGTCTGATGGCCACCCAGAGGGTGACTATCAGACCGGACGGTACCGCGGTGGCGGAGCCGAAAATCTCCGTGAACGTGATCGAGATCCCGCAGACCATGATGAGCATGTCTCCGGCCATGAAGGAGCTGGAGCGGCTGATCCGGGCCCATGAGATGCTGCACGTGCACAATACCTGCGCCCGGTGGAACTTCGGCAATGTGCGTTGCGCCGTGGACGGCAATGAAAACATGAAGCCGATGAAAAACAAGAGTACAGGCCGAATCGATATCACGGTGGCGTGGATCATCGTTATGGCGGTGGCTATGCTGATGAACGCGAAAACCCCCAGTCTGGCTGATCGCATTGCGCAGGGCCAGTGGAGTATGTAAGCGGTGCCCAATTCGGGCACGGAAAGGAGCGGCTATGAAAAAGCTGCTGAAAACTGTGAATGATCTGCTCCCCACCGGGCTGTTGGTGCTGGGGGCTGCTGCCGTTTCTGTCGGCATTGGCATGTTCTGTCTGCCGGCGGGCGTAATCGCAGCGGGCGGCATGGCGGTTGCCGGCGGCGTACTGATGATGCTGGGACGAAGGAGTGAGCAAGGATGAGTAATCCATTGGAGCGGGGCGTACAGAAGCTATTTCAGGGTAAGGCGGCCTCGGGCACCTCGCTGTCGCTGGATTCCCCCGCCGGGTGGCCCCGGCTGGATCTGAACAGCACAGAAGCGGCTATGAAGGTAGCTGCTGTGAGTGCGTGTATCGAGATCATCTCCAACTCTGTGGCTATCCTGCCCAGTTTCGTGATGAACGAAAAGACTAAGGATCATCTGAATGACCACGATCTGGGCGACATCCTGTGGCGGCGTCCCAATGAGATGATGACCCCCATGCGCTTCCGGCAGATGACGGAAGCGCAGGTGCTGGCCCGGGGCAACTGCTACGTGTGGATATACCGTGACCGGGCAGGAACTCCGGTGGAGCTGATCCCGCTGGTGGACGCTTCCTGTCAGCCGTGGTACGACGGCGAGATGGGTAAGTGGTGGTATTTGGCCCAAAACCCAAAGACCGGGGAACCGCACCGGCTGGATCCCATCGACATTCTGCACTACAAGGGTTTTTCCCTCAATGGTATTACCGGGCTGAGCGTGCTGAGCCGAGCCCGGCACACCATCGAGACAGCCCGGTACATGGAGCAGGTGCAGCATTCTACCTACGCCAACGGCGGCCGTCCCAGCGGCGTGCTGACTGTGGACACCGATATGGGCGGTGTAACGGACTGGGTGAACGAGAAGGGCGAGAAAGTACAAGCCAATCTCAAGGATATCGTGCGCCAAGAGTGGGAGAAGTATAACTCCGGTCCCGGCAATGCATTCCGGACGGCCATTCTGGACAACGGCCTAAAGTACCAGCCCATCACCATGACCAACGCAGACGCTCAGTTTGTGGAGAACAAGGGCGTTACGGTGGAGGACATCTGCCGCTTCTTCTGTATGCCGCCCTATAAGCTGGGGATTGGCAAGCAGAGCTACGAGTCCAACGAGCAGAACAATATTGAGTTTGCCGTGCAGACTCTTCAGCCCCGCATTACAGAGCGGGAGCAGGAGGAGACCTGGAAGCTGCTGACCCTTTCCCAGCAGAAGAAGGAGCATCAGGTCATCAAGATGAACATGGCTGCCATTCTCCGGGCAGATGCCAAGACCCGGGCTGAGGTGGAGCAGATATACCGCAACATGGGCGTTTACAGTGTGAACGACATCTGCGATCTGGAGGACCGGCCCCACGTGCCCGGCGGCGATACCCGATACGGCAGTCTGAACTATGTCCCATTGGAGTTTTTCGAGTTGCTATCTATGGCAAGAAATTTGCCTGGATATAAACCGGCAGGAAAGGAGGAGTGATAGCCATGACTGAGGTAAAGAAAAGCGGCGCGTCACAGACGGTCAAGCCGGTTACGGAAGATGACCTTGCGAAGATCAACCGCTTTACCTTGGCCGCGCTGACAGCGGAGGATGTATTCACCTTTGATGTCAACGCCTGCGATACGCAGGCAGACCGGGATTATGAACAGTTCAGCAAGGCCGCGCTGGACAAACTGGCGGAGCTGTTCATCGGCAAGACCGTCATCTTTGATCATACCTGGTCGGCCGGCAGACAGACGGCCCGCATCTACGATTCCCAGGTGATCCAGGACGGCGAAGTACACCGCCTGCGTCTGAGCATCTACATGCTCACGGGCGAGGATACCCAGGCTGTGCGCAGTGCCATCTGCGGCGGCATCCTGCGCGAGGTAAGTGTGGGCTGTGCCGTTAGACGGGCTGTGTGCAGCGTGTGCGGCAAGGAGTACGGCGAGTGTGGCCACCGCAAGGGCGAGCGTTACGGCGGAACCTTGTGCACGGCCATTCTGGAAGATCCTGTCGATGCCTATGAACTGTCCTTTGTTGCCGTCCCTGCCCAGCGCGATGCGGCGGTGACCAAAATGGCTGGTGTGGTCCTGCACAAGACCGACAAGGAACTTGAGCAGGAAGCCGAGGCCACCGAAACCCGTAAGCGGCAGATCGCGCAGGCAATGGCCCGCGTAGATCTGTATGAAAAAATGACAAAAATTTAAAATGGAGGAAAAAAGACATGAATCTCAAGCAGAAACTGTACGACCTGAAGGGCCAGCAGAAGGCCCTGGTTCCTGAACTCCGTGCGATGGTAGACTCTGGCGATCTGGGCGAGGACTATCAGGCAAAGAACACCCGTTTTGATGAGCTGGGCACCCAGATCAAGGCCATCGAAACCCAGCTGGCCCGTGAGGGCATGTTTGACGAGGGAGACCCCACCCCTAAGGACTTTACCCCCGGTACGGTCAAGGCCTTTGAGTCCGGCGTGCTGAAGGGCCTGACCCAGAACGTGGTCAAGGAGTTCGCCGCTGGCGTGCGCAAGGCCATGACCGAGGGTGTGGGTGCTGACGGCGGCTTTACCGTGCCCGCGGACATCGTGACCCGTGTGTACGAACTGGTGAGCGCGGAGGATAACCTGCTGCCCTACATCACCAACACTCCCGTGACCAGCAATAGCGGCAAGCGCACCTACAAGACCCGTCAGCAGCTGACCGGGCTGCAGACCGTGGCCGAGATGGCCAAGATCCCCAAGACCGACAAGCCCACCTTTGCGCAGGTAGACTACGTAATCGCCAAGCGCGCCGGTTACCTGCCCGTGTCTGTGGAACTGCTGGAGGACAGCGACGAGAATATTGCCACAATGGTGATCAACTGGCTGGCCGATGAGGTCCGCGTGACCATTAACATGAAGGTGGTGGCCACGGCCAAGAGCATCGGCGCTACCGCCATCAGCGGCCTGGAGGATATTATGCAGCTGCTGACCGAAGGTCTGGGCAGTGCTATCCGCAAGATCTCTGCCATCCACACCAATGACAGCGGTCTGTTGTGGCTGCTGAACCTGAAAACCGGCCAGGGTGACTCCCTGTTGCAGCCCCGCCCCAACTACACCGAGCAGATGCAGCTGTGCGTGGGCCCTGTGGTCATCCCCATTCACGTGTGGGACAACGCCACCCTGCCCAATGACGGCGGCAAGATCCCCATGCTCATCGGCAGTCTGAAGGAGGGCATCCAGCGTTTCGACCGCAAGCATCTGACTGTAAGCCGCCTGACTGAGGCTACTGTTGGCGACATCAATCTGGCCGAGCAGGATATGGTGGCCTTTAAGGGTACCATGCGTGACGATTACAAAGTCCGCGATGCCGAGGCATTCCGCTACTGTGAGTTGACTGCCGCTGCGGGCTAAGGAGGAATTGACTATGGCAAGAAATTCTACTAAGCCCAAGGATGATACCACCCCCGCCGTCGAGGAGGAGCAGGGTAACATCAATCCCATTGATGAGGGCACCCCTTCCGCCGACGTTGGCGGCACCTCCCCCGTCGAGGGGGCAAAGGTCGCCACAGGTGCCGAGGACGAGCAGGGTAACGCCAACCCCGCTACTGAGGAGCAGGAGGACAACGCTGCCCCTGCTACCGATGAAGAGTCTTTTGTGGGCACCCACATGGTGAACACCGCGAGAGGCCTGAACCTGCGCGAAGCCCCCAGCTATGGCGCGCCCGTGCTGGAGATTCTGCCTTGCGGCACCGCCGTTTATGCCATCGACCCCGAGGGTGCACCCGCCGGCTGGCTCTGCGTAATGACCGAGGACGGCAAGTCCGGTTACGTGGCCGAGCGGTACGTCAGCCCCATCGAGGAGTAAGCCCATGGACGCGGCAAGGTTTGCCCAGGTGCTTGCGTACTGTCGCCTTGATGCTGAAGAACTGTCCGAAGCCGATAAGGTTGTGCTGGAGGGTATGATTGCCGATGCCGAGGCGTACATGGAAAGGGGCGTGGGCCCGAAGCCTGGTGAAAATACCCCTCGGCGTGCTCAGTACGACCAGCGCGTCAACGAGATGGTGCTGGACAGCTGGGAAAACCGGGGGACGCAGGCCGTCGGAGTGACTGTGATGGAAAATCCGGCCTTCCGCCGGAAGCTGAATCAGCTGAAATGGCCGTGAAAGGCGGTGCACTATGTACAACGATAAGTCCATCAATCTCGGCTCTTCCCTGAGGGATAGGGTAGAGGTGTTGGATCTGCGCACGGACTCGGGTGGTAATTTCAGCTGGGCACGTGTTGGAACGCGATATGCCTGTGTAAAGCCGGATGATCGGCGGTACAGCTTTTCCAGCGTTGGGGTATGGCCCAGAGGGGCAACGGTAACGCTGCGGCCCTGTGGGTTGACCCTGCATCAGGCGCTTCGTTGGAACGGTCAGCATCTGTTTTTGACTGCGATCATTCCGAGCGCAGGGCGAGACAGGCTGGAGATCAAGGCTGTGGTGTGTAACCCGGTGACATTTACCGCCGAACCTCAGTCCAAAACCGGACGGGACAAGCTGAACCGACCCACGGTGGAGAAGGTGGCTGCCTTCACCTTCCCCGGCGTGTGGACGGAGCTGTACCGCAAGGAGCAGGACGAGGGCGTGGTGGGTACGGAGCTTGTGCAGCGGGTGATCGTAACACCGAAGGAGATCAGGCTGCGCCGAGGCGACATTGTGCGCCATCCGGATGGAAGCACGTGGCCGGTAATGCGGGTACTGGAGCTGGACGAGCACAAGAACGAGTACATCGTCTATCGCCAGGAGGACCCCTAATGCAGTCGGTTGAAATCAAGGGGCTGGACAAGGTTATCCGGTCTCTGGACACCCTGCCGGACGTTATCCGTCAGGCGCGGGTGGAGGCGCTGGAGGCTGAGGCCGAGCCGCTGCTGGCTTTGGTACAGCAGGGCATCGGCCGCGGCCCGCGGCGAGCCGGGGACAGCCACATGCACATAGCAGATGTGCAGAGCACATTCATGGGCAGTGGCAAGGGTTATCTCGCCGTGCGTGCCAAGGCCAAAACAGACATCGTATCGCCTCGTGGAAAGCGGCATGCCGCCGGTTACGTGACCAATGCACTGGAAAACGGCCATAAGGCGGCAGGCGGTGGACGCGTGGGCGGCAAGTATATGTATGCCAATGCAAGGCCGGCAGCGGAAGATGCCTCCCGGAGGTTGAAGGAGAAAATCGAGAAAGCCGTAAAGGAGCATTTCGATGACGACTAACGTAACCACGACTACCGATATTCTGGAGGCGATAAACCTCCGGCTGTTGAAAAAATGGCCGCAGCGGACCGTTTATGCGGAGGCCTGCCCGGTAGACTTTGACCGGCCATCTTTCTGGCTGCAGGTGCAGTCGCACGATCAGGCAGACGCGGGAAAGTTTCTTCTGCGGCACACCGTGGTGATCCTGCTGACCCTGTTTGACGAGCTGGACGAGCACTACGAGGCCAGCTGGCAGCGTCTGAGCAGAGAAACCGACGATGCTATGTATCTGCTGTCTCCGCCGCTGGAGGCAGGGGGGCGGCATATTAGTCTCGGCCTGAAACGATTGCCCCGGGACCCTGACCGGGCACAGCTACAGCTGACTGCCGCATGGATGGACACCATGCCGGGCTGCGACAGCAATGATATTCCTGTGGCGGACAGCGTTGAGCTGGACACCCGGGTGGTTTTGAAGTAACACAATAATCGCAAAGGAGAGTTGAAAAGTATGGGACTTCCTACTATTACGTTTTCCCTGCAGAAGGCCGCGCAGAGCGCGGCTGCCCGCATTTCTGCAGGGCGGGTGGCACTGATCCTGCGGGATGAGAAGGTGAACGGCCTGCACACGGTATATCAGCAGGGTGATATACCCGCTGAGCTGAGCCAGGCAAACAAGGACGCGGTGCTTCGTGCCCTAATTGGGCACATCAACAAGCCGGAGCTGGTCTACCTGAGTGTGATCGGCACCGCTGATGAGATCGAGGCCGGATTTGCGGCCCTGGCTTCCTTCAGCTATGACTATCTGGCCGGTCCTGTGGATATCGACGATGGCGATGCGCAGGCGCTGGCGGATCTGGTCAAGGAGCATCGCAAGCTGCGCTACATCGGCAAGGTGGTGCTGCCCAATGTGGCCGCTGACCACGAGGGTGTGATCAACTTTGCTGCCAGTGGGATCACCGTTGGCGATAAGGCCTATTCTGCCGCCCAGTGTTGCAGCCGCATCGCGGGTATTCTGGCAGGTACCCCCGCCGCATGCAGCGCTACTTATGCCATGCTGGGCGAGGTGACCGATGTAACAGCCATGGACAAGCCGGACGAGGCTGTGGATGCCGGAAAGCTGTTTCTGATCAACGACGGCCGCCGAGTCAAGCTCAGCCGTGCGGTGACCAGCAAGGTCACCTTTACTGACGACGAGCCTGAGGCGCTGCGCAAGATCAAACTGGTGGCTACGGTGGATCTGATCCGCTATCACGCCATTTCCACGGTGGAGGATGAGTATCTGGGCAAGTGCGCCAACAGCTACGACAACAAGTGCATTCTGCTGGTTGCTCTGGGGGACTACCTGAAGGTGCTGGAGCAGGAGGGCGCGCTGAAAGCGGGCAGCAGTGGTGTGAAACTGGATGCCGCTGCTACGCGCAAGTATCTGCTGGCTCAGGACCCGTCCCGGGCGGACGAGATCAAGGCCATGAGCGATGAGCAGGTGGTCAAGGAGGATACCGGCAGCAAGGTCTTTATCCGTATGTTCGGCAAGGCGCTGGACGCTATGGAGGACTTCGACCTGGTGCTGGAGATGTAAGGAGGTAACGGACTATGGAAAAAGTTTTGGATCCTCGTCTGGTGCGCAATGGCACCTTTGGCACCGGCTGGGTGGACGGCGAGCAGGTGTATGAGTGCTACGGCATGCAGATCAAGGTCAACAAGAACAAGGAGACCGTAAACCGCTGCCGCACGCTGGCCGAAGGCAAGAAGATGACCAGCTACAACATCACCGGTACCATCCGCATCCATAATGCCACCAGCCGGATGATTCAGCTGGAGGCAGATGCGCTGAAGGCGGGTATCGACCTGAAGCACACCATTATCAGCCTGCTGGATGACCCGGACAATCCCCAGGCCCAGCGCATTGCACTCAAAGGAGTGTCCTTTGATGACCTAACTTTGGCCGACTGGGAGGCCGCTAAGCTGGGTACCATCGAAGCGCCCTTTACCGCAGAGGATTTTGAGATTTTGGAAGCCTGACAAAAAGGCCTCATCCCGGACGATGGGGTGAGGCCTTTTTTACTACACGGTGCCCGATCTGGGCGCAACAATCCCTCAGTCAGCCTTGCGGCTGACAGCTCCCTTTGCACAAGGGAGCCAGATTTGAAAGGACTGGTAGAAATGAGCGAAAAGAAAATGGTAACCGAGGAGCAGGAAATCTCTGCTCTGGATCTGTTGCTGGGCGACGGCATGCCCAATATGAAGAAGGAAACTCCCACTGCCAGCTACGAGGTGGAGCGGCTGAGCGAGGCCGCCGGCAAGCCGGTGGTGTTTAAGCTGCAGGCGCTGTCCTACGGCCGGGTGCAGGATCTGCGCCGGATGAGCGAGGACAGCGAGGTCAATATCCTGCTGGCCGGGTGTGTGTCCCCCAACCTGAAGGATTCCCGGATGATGGAGAAGTACGGAGGCGTGACGCCCGGCGAGATGGTGAAGAACCTGCTGCTGCCCGGTGAGATCGCCGACCTGAGCATCGCGGTGGAGCGGCTGTGCGGTTACCGCAAGACCACCATCAGTGAAGTAAAAAACGGTTAAGGGACGGCACGGACGGGCAGCTGGGCCTGCTCTATTACCTGTTCTCCGCCCACCACTGGCCGCTGAGTGAGCTTCAGCGGCTGTGGGAGGGGGAAACCAAGTGGTGGGATCTGGTGAACGCCTTGTCGTCCTTTGAGTGCGAAATGCGCAGCAACCCACCGGACCGGCCGGGGGTGAAACATCTGGACAAGAAAAAGGTCAAGCTGACCAGAGTAAAATAAAAGCCGCCCCCGGGCAGGGGCGGCAGCATGCAAGTGATTTATATTGTTAGAGGCCATATAAACGCAACGAGCAACAAAACAAACAAAAATACACCGTAGAAAATCCACAAATCATTCGGATTTTTGTTCATTCTCTCACTCCTTTCAATTGCAACTTTAATAATAAGTCATTTCTTGATAAAAGTCAAGGGGGGATACGATGGCTGTGGATGCTACTCTCGTCGTAAAATCAGACGATAAATATTCCGATGCAACAAAGAAGATGGCTGCCGTCACCAAGTCTTTCAAAAAAGATGTTGACGCGTTGGAAAACACCCTGCAGAAATTGAATAAGAACAAGGCATCAGTACAGGTAGACCTTGATCGGGCAAGGGCTGAACTTAGATCCGCAAAAAAGGAATTCGACGGAACAGGGGCGGCCATAGAACGACTTGCCAATGCACATTTTGATGTGAACCACATCGAGAGAAACCTGAATACCTTAAGCCGAACCGCAAAAGAGGCGGAGAAGAACATCTCCAACGTGCAGAACCGGGTTGGCGGTTCTGGTGGGTCCGGATGGGGGACGAGTTTTACAAGTGCATTTGCTGCAAGTGGGTTGGCTGATATGGCTAAGGGCCTGGTTCAAAATCTTGGTACTTCTTATGCCGCCAGTACATTCGGTAGTGATACTGGAACTATGGCCTCGTCTATTCTTTCGGGTATGGCCACCGGCGCAGCAATCGGGCAATTTATCCCGATTCCCTTTGTAAATGCAGCTGTAGGTGCGGCAATTGGTGGTCTCGCAGGTCTTGCCAATGGCAGTATGCAGATATTTGAAAAAAAAGACGACTTCTTCAAGGACTACTACAACAACCTGTACGAGGAGCGGTTGGCAGCCGGGACGGAGGGTCTGACGGCAGGCTCGACCACAGCAGGCAGCCGCGAGCAGAGCTACAAGGCCTTTGAGAAGCGGCTGGGTGAGGCAGAGGCCACGGCATATCTGGCCAATGTTAAGCGCATGGCCGCCCGGACCAACTACGGCTACGACGAGATTTTGGGCTATTCCAAGCTGTTGCTGAACAGCTATAACCCCGGCGAGACCTTTGGCCTGCTGACCACACTGTCGGACGCTACGGCGGGGCTGAATTTGAGCAGCGCGGACGTAGAGATGTTCATTAAGGGCTTTTCCCGCATGCGCACCACGGGCAAGGTGACGCAGGAATACCTCAACTACTTCTCTGAGCGCGGCGTGGACGTGTACGAGGCACTGGCCCGGGGCACCGGGGCAGACAAGGCCAAGATCGCCGACATGGTGACCCGGGGTAAGATCAAGGGCGCGGATGCTGCGGAGTACATCGTGGAGTTCCTGAACGAGAGCTACAGCGGCCTGTCTGATGAGCTGATGGCGACCTATGACGCCATGATGGCCAACCTGCAGGACGTGCGCACCAACGTTGAAGAGGGATACGGTACCGGATATAACGAGGAACGCAAATCGGTGGTGCAGGCCATGACGGATGCGCTGGACGGCAAGCTGGGCGAGAAGCTTACATGGCTGAATGAGTTGACCGGTTCTGCCCAAGGATATGCGGACAACCTGAAGGACAGCTACTGGATGGATGTAATGGAGGCGGTATTCACCGGAGACACCAAGTTGAACGAGGGCGTGGTCTTTGATGAGAAGACACAGGCCAAGGTGGACAAATATCGTAGCGACTACGTAATGGCCCTGTTTCGCTATGATAACGCAAAGACCGAGGAGGCAAAGCACAAGGCGGCACTGGATATGGACCGAGTCCGGAAGCAGGCGGAAGTACTGGCCGGAGAGGTGTTCGGCGCAACCGATTTCAATAAAGCGCTGGTGGATAGTCAGACAGACTTGATCACGGAGACCCGAGAGCTGGCCAAGAAGTTTCAAACATGGTCGGATCTGTATGGTCAGCAGCAGGAAAAGACCAAGGGGCAGGGAGGCGTCGTGGACACACCAGATGTCTCGATTCCCGGCGATGCGGACGGAAACGGGGTTCTCACCAGAGCCGAAGCCTTGGCGTATGCAAATACGCGCGGCAACCCTACCGCATGGGGGCTGGATTACGTTCCCTACGACAACTATCCTGCCCTGCTTCATCAGGGCGAGCGGGTGCTGACCGCCCAGCAGGCCCGGGAGGCCGATCGTGGCTCGGGCGTGTCGGTGGTCATTTCCGGCAATGAGTTCCACATCCGGGAGGATGCGGACGTGGACCGGGTGGCCGAAGCGCTGCTGAACAAGCTGCAGCTGGCCGCTGTGAGGGGGTGAGCCGATGCAATTCTGTTTTATTCAGGGCGACACGGTGCTGACCATGCCGGTGACACCGCCGGATTATGATTTTGCCGTGGGCCGCAAGATGGAGACCATCAACATCAGCGCGCTGGGTGAGGTGTTTCGGCCCGGTGGCCGCAGTCGGTGGAGCAGGACCTTTCCGTTTCTGCTGCCGGCACATGAATACAGTTTCATGGAGCCGGGAACCCGGGCGGAGCCCCAATATTATCTGGATCAGCTGAAGCGCTGGAGTTTGGATGATAAACCGGTGCGGCTTATTATCACGGAGACGGACATCAACCTTCTGGTTTACATCGAGGACGCGACTGTCCGGGAACAGGACGGCAGCGGCGACCGTTATGTGGATGTGGCGGTGCGAGAATTTGTGGATCCACTGACTCCAATCGTTGGGGTCGCCGTACAGGGCGCACGGCAGTCTGCAGACGGCGCACCGGAGCAGGAGCAGAGCTGGTCCATCAAAAAGGGCGAGACGCTTGGGATGATCTGCCGGCGGTTCTACGGCAATTCCGGGGCGAAGTATTATAACGCGCTCGCCTCCCACAACGGAATCAAAAACCCCCATTTGATTTATGCTGGGCAGACGATCAGAATCCCGCCCGAGGCGGTGCTGTTCGGAGGTGGCAAATGAACCTGCTGATGACCAAACGCACCGGCGGCACGTGGTCGGTGACTCAGATCGTGACCACAACGACCTGGTCTGGAGACAAGTCTGCCATCTGCCGGCAGCTGATTTGTGGGTTGGCATATCTGGACGGCGTGACCGTGCCTATGGCGGAGCTGGGTGACCTGCTCGCCCTGCAGGAGGGCGGCGACACAGTGTTCGAGGGTGTGGTACTGCGCCGGGAGCTGGCCTCAGAGGACCATGTATTGCAGGTGACAGCCTTTGACAAGGGATACTATTTGCAGCGAAATGACGGTACATATAAGTTCAACGGCGCAACTCCGGAGGCCATTACCCGGCGGGTCTGTGAGAACAAGGGTATTCCTATCGCGGCCCTGCCCACCACCGGAGTCAAGCTGCAGCGCAAGTTTGCGGCGGTGGCCCTCAATCAAATCGTGACCACCGCGTGGTCGCTGGCCCGGGAGCAGACGGGCAAGGAGTATGCCATTCGCTACACACCTGCAGGTCTGCTGGTGAAGGAGCGCAGCATGGGGGTGGACAACCCTGTCATTGCCGCCGGGTGCAATCTGATGGATGCCAAGACGGTGGAGGATGCCACCAGGATGGTCAACAGCGTGGCCATCTATGACAGCAACGGAAACTTTCTGCGCCGGATGGGTGATGAGTCCGCCCAGCAGATATACGGGCTCATGGAAGGCCACATCACACAGGCCAAGGGCAAGTCGGCTCAGGCCAATGATAAGGCGAAGAAGGCCCTGCAGGACGGAGTGCTGCAGCGCACGGTGACGGTCAATGTGCTGGGCGACGTCAACTATGTCTCCGGTGAGACGGTGGTGGCCAGAGAGGCGAGCACCGGGCTGACGGGAGTGTTCTGGATCGACGGCGACGTGCACACGTGGAAAAATGATGCTCATTACACCCGGCTTACGCTGAATTGCCGGAACGTGATGGCAACGGCAAATGCGGGGAGTGATCTGAATGGATAACCAAAGCGCGAGAGACCCTTATTTGGCTTTGAACGAGCACTTTCAAGATCAGGCCAGCCGGGTGCTGCTGCCCCATCACACTGTTGGACGGGTGCTGAGCGCAGCGCCCATGCGGGTGAGAGCAGACGGTTTGGATCTGGACGCAGAGGACCTGCGCGTTGCATGGCATCTGACGGACGGGTGGATGCGGCAGCTGCTGTCCAGCGCCGCGGCACTCCCAACCGAGGTCCCGCCCCCGGCGCTGAAGGCCGGAGATGAGGTTCTGCTGCTGCCCAGTGAAGACCGACAGATCTATTACATTCTTGACAAATTCGTGGAGGTGGCCCGATGAGCCTTTTCCCACTGATCGAAGCCCCTGACACCGGGCAGCTGACCACAGATGGCAGCCTGCCCCTGTGCCGGGAGGTGGATTGGAACTTTGAGACCAACCGGCCTGTGTGGCGGGGAGGTCAGCCGGTGATCGTGACCGGCGCCAGGGCGGTGCTGGTGTGGGCGTGGAACGCGCTGCATACCCAGCGCTTTGCTCACGATGTATTCAGCACCAGCTACGGCCAGGATATGTTTCAGCTGGTGGGCAGACCTTATTCCGAAGGCGTAAGGCAGTCGGAGGCCATCCGCATCCTGCGGGACACGTTGCTGGTCAATCCGTACATTACGGCGGTGGAGCAGGTGGAGGTGGCCTTTGAGGGCAGCACCCTACACCTGACTGCACGGCTGAAGACTATTTATGGGGAGGTACCTATCGATGGATTTGACATCGCCCTATGACAACATTACCCCCGAGAGCATCAAGAGCGAAATTCTGACCGATATTCGCCAGCACAGCGGTGTGGATGTGCAGGAGGGCGCTTTTGCCAATGTGGTGGTGAGCGGCGTGGCCTATAAGCAATTTGTTGGCTATCAGCAGATGCGTCAGATGCTTTTTGCGGCATTCCCCGATGCCACCGCCGGCGAGTTTATCGACAAGGCGGCCGCGGCGGTCGGGTTGGAGCGCAAGGAGGCGGCAGTGGCCACGGCGCAGGTGACCTTCACCGGCGAGGAGGGGACGACCATCCCTGCGCAGACCGTTGTGTATGCCTCTGTGAGCGGTCTGTGCTTCCGGACGGATGCAGACACCACCGTAGCCAACGGAAGCGCCACAGTATCCGCACAGGCCGCCGAAGGGGGCACGGAATACAATGTCGCTGCCGGAGAAATCGACACAATGTACGTCAATGTGGCAGGTGTGGATGGGGTCACCAATCTGCAGGCTGCGTCCGGCGGGACAGATCCGGAGAGTGACGAGGCCCTGTGGCAGCGGTATCACACCCAAATGACCCTGCGGCCCACATCCGGCAATCCGGACCAGTACATTATCTGGGCGCTGGAGGTGCCCGGTGTTGCATGGGCGCAGTGCATCCCCGTTTGGAACGGTGCCGGCACGGTCAAGGTCATTATCGCCGGCGAGGGGCGTGAGCCGGTGGAACCGGACGTGCTGCAGGACTGCATGGACCATCTGACTGAGCAGCGGGTGATTGGCGCTGAGGTGACAGTGGTCTCTGTCATTACGCGCACCATCGACTTGTCCGCAGACGTGGAATTGGACGAGGGATACACACTGGAGGCTGTGAGAGCACAGTTTGTGCAGCTGGTAAACGAGCTGCTTGAGCGGGTGCCTTTTGGTCAAGCGGTAACAGTGCCGTACAGCAAAATCCTCTCCTGTTTGCTGCGGTGTGACGGTGTCAACGACTACTCTGCGCTGCTGGTGGATGGAGAAACCGATGCCATTACGATCACAGCGGAGCAGACCTGCATCGTTGGCACAGCAACAGTGACAAGCGGGGGTGGTGGGGCATGACTGAGGCACGCGACCACGTCCCGGCGTACTATTACGACGACCCGAATACCGCAGCTGTCCTGATGGCGCTTGACAGGGCAGGGGAGCGGTTTCTTGCCGCGGTGGAAGATCACCTGCGGCAGCTGGACGTGCGCACTGCAACGTGGGGCCTGCCACTGTGGGAAAGCCGATACGGAATCAAGCCAAATATGGCTGCTGACTACGATGGACGTCGGAGCACGGTAATGGCTCGAATGCGCAGTGCCGGCACGACCACTGTGGCCATGATCCAGAACCTGGCGGCCAGCTACTCCAATGGCGAGGTAGACGTGATCGAGTACCCGGATCAGTTCCGCATCGAGATCAAGTTCGTCAATACCGTGGGCACTCCGTCCAATATCGAAGATCTCACTGCCGAGCTAAGGGCCTGCCTGCCTGCTCATTTGGAGTGGGGGTATATCATCACCTATGTCATGTGGAGCCAACTTAACACCAAGACCTGGGACGAGTTGTCCGGCCGGACCTGGGTCGAAGTAAAGGAGTCGATGTAAATGAAAAGCACGGAACGACTGGGCCTTGCCCTGCCGGAGCCCAGCGACTATGTAAATATCGAGACGCTGAATGAAAACTTCAGGAGGCTGGATGCGCTTACCCCATCTGATATCAATGCAGCTCCGCAGGATCATGGTGCCCATGTGCCTGCAGTGCAGGATGCCGACAATGCCAAGTTCCTGCGCAATGACAATACTTGGAAGAAGGTCACACCAGCGAACATTGGGGCTGTGCCCACGACCAGGACGGTAAACGGGAAGGCGCTGTCTTCTGATATTATCCTGAGTGCCGCAGACGTGAACGCAGCGGCAACGTCCCACGGAAACCATGTTCCCACACCGCAGACCGCCAACAACGCAACATTCTTGCGAAACGATAACTCTTGGCAGAAAGTAACACCTGCGAATATTGGTGCGGCTGTAACTGCGACCTACACCGCCACCGTGACAACCTCTTGGACTGCAAGCGGTGACTATTATTATCAGGACATTACCGTGTCTGGCATCTTGGCAACGGACACGCCTATTGTGGATATTGTGTGTGGCTCTGACAATGCCGCAAACAAGGTTTACAGCGAGAATATCTGCAAGGTATTCCGCATTACCACCTCTGCCAATAAAATTCGAGTGTGGGCAACGGAAAAAATCAGCACAGCGTTCCCCATCCAGTTAAAGGTGGTGCGATAAATGGGAGAAGCATTGATTACCCGTAGGGGTGGCGGTAATAAGAGCGGGTATATACTCGCAATGAAAGAGTTTAAGCCATCATCGTACACGACCGTAAAAACAGATGCCGATACATTCCTCCTAACATACGCTTTTAGCGAAGATGTAGTGCTGTCTGGGAATTTCTTTTTGCACGGAGATGTTCTCGGTAACGACCTTTTCTTCACGGGCTTTGACGACCCTGTTGAGATAGAAACCTCTTTGGGGAATGTTTGCAGAGTGTGGGCGAGTTGGGACGGGGATACTGTCAAACTATGGTGTCGCATACTCGAAGGAAATAGTTTCAGTCACAAAAGTGCTGGTATATATTTGGGTTTTTACAAGTAAGGAGGGATAAGCAATGTATATCGCATATAACGGAACAAACTACCCCTGCCAGTGCAGACCCTCCGCAACGATGGTATATCGTGGTCTGCCCGATGATTTTCCTGCTCCCGTGAGTGGTGAAATTACCCTGTGTGCGGATGATGATTTTGTCATGCGGACGGATAAGGCAGAGGACTATCTGCGACAGACTTTTGGGGGCGGTGTGCTGACGCTGACCAATGAACCCGAACCAGTTGAGCCTGTGACCCCCGTTCTGACCCCCGCCCAACAGCGCGAGGAGGCCTACAACACCCAGCCCATCATTGAATGGGACGGTGAGTTGCTGACCGTCACCCAGGCGGCGCAGAAGTGGCAGTATTATGCCGCAGAGGGTAGCGCCCGTGCGGATGAGCTGCAGGCGCTGATCGCCGCGGCCAAGCAGACCATCCGGGAGCAGTACCCGGACGAGGAGGCGGCGGAATGAAAAAGCTCAAGGTGCTGGAGGAGGATAGAGTATGATTCGCTTTGACAACTGGACCATTCAGGCCGATGGCGACATTCTCGCCCGGCAGTTTGACCACCTGACCCGGACTCTCTGCGTGGAAGGGGATATCCCTGCTGGGTGGGAGTGGGCCATGCTGGTGCAGGTGGGCGCTGCCATGGATATTATCCCTCTGACGGCTGCGGAGGACGCTCTGAGCGCCGTTCTGACCGCCCAGCAGCTGTCTGTCTCCGGCTACTATAACATGCAGCTGAGGGGCACCAAGGACGAACTTGTGCGGCACACCAACACCGTCAACGTCTACATTCCTGCCTCTCTGTCCGGGGACAAGCAGTGGCCCGAAATCCCCAGTGAGTTTACAGAGATGGAGCGCAGGGTCACGGAGAAGGCAGCTCAGGCCGAAGGCTATGCCACCCATCCGCCGATTGTTGGAGACAACAGCAACTGGTGGGAGTGGGACGGAACGGCCTACGCAGATACCGGCAAGTCCAGCCGAGGCGAACAGGGTATCCAGGGCGAGCAAGGCTCGCAGGGCATCCCCGGCGAACTGACTGTGCGGCAGGGCAACACCCTCTATGCCAACGCATTGAAAGGTACGGCAAGCGGCTCTGTTGTCTATTTGGATGATGTCAGTCCGCTGGAGCATAGCGTGCCCGTCAAGGTGAGAAGTAAGAACCTTGTTGATGCGGATAAAATGCTCAACAGTAATCTAACAAAAGACGAAAACGGAGTTTATAGAATAACGAAACGGTCTGCAAAGGCTTACATGTTTGACACACCAATTCCAGCAAACACACCGATTGTTTTAACTTATGAAAACCTTGATGGTTATAATGCAAATTCGGATGCTCTTTTTTCTCATTCGGTTTATTTTGCAGACGAAACCGTCGCAAGCGGAAACTGGGTAGGGGTATCAGCCAACTTTGGAAACAGTTTGCGTATAAACGCATCCAAACCAATAACAGGGTTTCTCCTTGTAACTTATAACCCGTCTGATGATTTTTACGCTACTTTTACGGGAGTACAACTGGAAATCGGCACAACCGCCACGGCGTACACCCCTTATGTGCCCGACCTGACGGCGGTAACACTAACCAAGACGGGCCTGAATATTTGGGATGAGCAGTGGGAGCTGGGAACGATTTACAACAGCGGCAATGCCGCAGGCGCAACGGATACCATTCGTTCCAAGAATTTCATTCCCGTCAAAGCGGGAGTAAAACTACGCTTTACCCTTCCGCAAATGGCGAGAGTCATATATTACGACACAAACAAAACGGCATACAACAGCGCCTACCCCAGTTCGGGGAGCACTCTCACCCCTTCGCAAGATGGGTATATAAGGTTTGCAATCGGGGCTTCTGTTGGCACGGGTAATCCCGCTATTACCGAGTACGGCAACAACATCTGTATCAGCGTTTTCGATGAAGCTACCAAAGGTGTTTACGAGCCGTATAAGGGAGAAAACTACGTCCCTTCCGAGGACGGCACCTGCGAGGTCGTGTCCGTAGCACCAATTATGACCCTGCTGACAGACACTCCCGGTGTTGTCATTGATTGCGAATACAACCGGGACATCAACAAGGCCTTTGAGCAGTTGACTCAGGCCATTATTTCTATGGGAGGTAACATCTAATGTTCAGCATGAGAAACTTTGTGAAGGACGGCTTTTTGAAGGCCGTGGGTAAGATGGCAGACTATCAGATCATCCTGAATGCCGCAAGCTGGCATGAGAAGGGTGTGCTGACTGAGGAGGATCTTGCCGAGATCCAGAGCGCCATCAGTGCTAAGAACGCTGTGGAGGATGCGCCGGATGCGACTGAAGAAATGATGGAGGGAGCATAAAATGAACGAGAACATGATTCTGAACCTGAAGCTGGCGGTCACCGGTGCCCTTTCGGTGCTGACTGCCCTGTGGGACTGGTTTGGATGGTTGGTGGTGGCGTGGGTGTTCCTTATGCTGGCCGACTGGCTGGTGGGCAGCGCGGCCGCGGCCAAGCAGGGCCGCTGGTCCAGCGCTAAGATGCGCGAGGGTGCGTGGCACAAGGGCGGCATGATCATTGTGGTGTGCGTGGCGCTCATGGCGGACTGGCTGATCGGCTCGCTGATCGGACACCTGCCCGGTGTGACCCTGCCTTTTACTTATTCCGTTCTGCTGGGACCCATGATCATTGTGTGGTACATCATCGGTGAGCTGGGCAGTCTGGCCGAACACGCGGTCAATATGGGGGCGAAGGTGCCCGGCTGGCTGCCCCGCATTCTGGACATCTCCAAGGAGGCGGTGGACGCAGCTGGTGACGCCCTGACCCATGAGCATGCCCATGAGACGGAGGGGGACGGCCATGTTTAAGCTGGCATTGGGTGCGGGGCACGGGTTCAACACTGCCGGCAAGCGCTGCCCCAAAGAACTGGACCCTAAGCAGACACCGGAATGGTGGCTCAACGACCGTATCGCGGACAAGGTAGAGGCTCTGCTGGCCTCTTATGATGGTGTTGCTGTCCTCCGCCTGGACGACAGCGACGACGGCGCGGATGATGTTGCGCTGGCAACCCGCGTCAAGCGGGCCAATCAGTGGGGGGCGGACTTCTATCTGTCCATCCACCACAATGCTGGTATTTACGGCGGCAAGGGCGGCGGCATCGTGGCCTACTGTTATCCCTCTGCCAGCAAAGCATCCTTCAGCTGGAGGGACAAGCTGTACGAGGCTCTGATCGCGCACACCGGACTGGAGGGTAATCGGTCCACGCCCAAGGCCACGGCCAACCACTATGTGACCCGGTACACCAGCATGCCTGCCGTGCTGCTGGAGCTGGGCTTTATGGACAGCGCCACGGACGTGCCCATTATACTGACCGAGGAGTACGCGGACAGCTGCGCTGCGGCCATCGTGGAGGTCATTGTGGGGCAGGAGAATTTGGTACGAAAGCAGGGCACCTGCACCGTCACTGTGCGTGGTATTCCCTCCAGAGGGGAAGCGGACAAGCTGGCTGCGGAAATGGCCCAGCGGGGCTATACGGCCACCGTGGATGGCGGGGAGCAGGAGGAGGTCTCCTATCCCTGCACCGTCCTGCTGGAGGGCATGCCGGCCATCCTGGCTAAGAATATCGTGCCTTTTAACCCTAATGGTCCGCTGTCCAACTGGAACAACACCATCAGTGGCAGTTTTTCTGCCAGCAAGCAGCCCTGTTCCATTTTGGTGCAGGATGGCTGGGTGAAACAGCGGTTTGCCTGCCACTACTGGTACGACCGCCCGGAGAGTGTACTGTACCGTCTGACCACCGGCGAGGTAGGCATTGCCCGGGTAGGCCTTACAGATGAGCTGCCCAAGGGCCTGCGTTGGGCCGTGGGCGGTCTGGGCCTGCTGGACAACTACGACCCCACGGCGGAGGGTTTCTGCAAGCTGACCAACAAGGAGGGCAAGACGGAGAACTTCTCCGATGTGCTCCGGGACACCGACCACACGGTGCTGGGCTATAAGGACGGTCTGTTCTACCTGATCTACTGCAAGAGTATGACGGCAGCACAGGTGAATGCCTTTGCCAAGAAACTGGGTCTGGAGATGGCTGTCATGCTGGACGGTGGCCACGTGGCGGCTATCAACGGAGCAGATAGCTTCGCCAAGATCAACCTGAAGCAGAAACAGTATTACGCCATTCAGGGCGAGTGAGTCGTTACGCTCATGTTTTGCGGAAAGATGAGCGTTAGGGGAGAAGTGCCCAATTAGGGCACAAACTGTAAAAACTATTTCTTTAAAGGCGCTATATCTTTCTCGCGGCAGGAATCGAAGATCTTCTTGGTGTGTATGCACACGGCCTCACGGATGCTGACGTCGTCAGCGACCGGACCGGGCGTGACCTTTTCAGGCATGAAACATACCTCCTGATATGGAATTGGAACCAGATATTGCTTCCGCACTATTCTATGTCCTCCGGGAGAAAAGGTGCGCCGACCGATCCGGGCTGCCGGAGTAAAGATGGAAAAAAGAGGGTAAAAAGCGCGGCGCGGCATTGTGCATTTAAAAGAAACGTGCTAAAATATCCTGATAGTGTATAAATTATTAACATGCGGTACTATGCCGTTATGAGGTGTTGTATATGAAAATCGTTGTCTTGGCCGGCGGTCTGAGTCCGGAGCGAAACGTGTCCCTGTCCTCTGGGACCATGGTCTGTCAGGCTTTGCGTGACCGGGGACATGAGGCCGCGCTGGTGGACCTGTTCTTTGGTATGGAAGGCCGAGGGGTGGACCGGCCCGAGCAGCTGTTTGATGCTCCTATTCCCGAACAGTTTAAAAAAGTGAGCAGTCAGGCACCGGATCTTGCCGAAGTGAAGCAAAGCCGGAAGGATAAGTCGGCCAGCCAGTTCGGGCCCGGAGTGCTGGAACTGTGCGCCATGGCAGACTGTGTGTTTCTTGCCCTGCACGGGACCTGTGGTGAGGATGGCCGGGTGCAGGCCGCGTTGGATCTGCTGGGCATTCCCTATACCGGTGCGGGCTATCTCAGCAGCGCACTGGCACTGGACAAAGATATGACAAAGAAGCTGGTGGCGAATCGCCCCGGTGTTACCACCCCACGGTGGGAGACGGTGGACTGCACCGCGGATGACCTTGATGCAATTGTGGAGCGCACCCAACTGCCCGTGGTGGTAAAGCCGCTGGACAGCGGTTCCTCTATCGGTGTATTTATTGCAAACACCCGGCAGCAGCTGCGCCACGCACTGGAAGAAAGCCGTATTTTGGGCGGACGCACCGTGCTGGAGCAGTTTGTCAAGGGGCGGGAATTTTCCATCGCTGTTCTGGAAGGAGAGGCGCTGCCTTCTATTGAGATTATCCCAAAGATGGGATTCTACGACTATGCCAACAAGTATCAGGCCGGAGCTACCCGGGAGGTGTGCCCTGCGGATATCCCGGAGGAATGGGAGCGGCGGATGGCTGCGTCGGCCAAAGAAGTGTTTGCTACGCTTGGACTGTGTGTTTATGCACGGGCTGACTACATCATCACCCCGGACGGTACGCCCTATTTTCTGGAGATCAACACCCTGCCCGGGATGACTCCCACCAGCCTTGTACCTCAGGAGGCCGCGGTAGTGGGCATCGGCTATGGCGAGCTGTGTGAGCGCATTATCCGTGCTTCACTGGAAGCCCGGAAAAAAGGAGAATGAGCATGGAACGCTTGACTTTGGGCGAGATACTGACCGCGGTAAACGGTACACTGCTGGGCCAGTTCAACGACCTGTCCGCCACGGTGGACAGCGTGGTAACGGACAGCCGTAAGGCTCTTCCCGACGCCCTGTTTGTTCCGCTGGTTGGGGAGCGGTTTGACGGACACGCCTATATCAATGCCGCGCTGGATGCCGGTGCCGCAGGGTGCTTTACCGCCCGGGAGCGGGAGAGCTACCTGCCCGGCAAGTTCTACATCAAGGTGGCCAGCCCCCTGCGTGCCCTGCGCGATCTGGCTGCGTATTACCGCGCCAAATTCCCCATTCCGCTCATCGGTATCACCGGCAGCGTAGGAAAGACCACAACCAAGGACATGGTGGCCGCGGTGCTTGGCATGAAGTACAAGGTGCTCAAGACCGAGGGGAATATGAACAGCCGGGAGGGCATGCCCCTGACCCTGCTGCGCCTGAACAACAGTCATGAAATTGCCGTTATCGAAATGGGTATGAGTCAGGCGGGGGAAATTGATTACCTCAGCGCCATTGCCCGCCCCGATGTGGCCGTCATTACCAATATTGGTGATGCGCATATTGAAAATCTGGGCAGCCGTGAGAACATCCTCAAGGCTAAATGTGAGATGTTCAATCACCTGAAAAAGGGTGGTACAGCCATCCTTAACGGGGATGACGAGCTGCTTTCCGGCCTGAAGGACACGCTGCCTTTTGAAACCGTATTCTACGGCAGCGGGGAACAGGCCCAATACCGGGCAAAAGATATTTCTTCCGGCCAAAGCAGCATTTGCTGCACCGCCGTCACCCCGCAGGGGGAGTATGAAATGGAGATCCCCGCGCTGGGTCAGCACATGATCTACCCCGCCATGACCGCTGCCGCCGTGGGCGCGCGCTTCGGCATGACCCGGGAGCAGATCGTGGAGGGTATTTTGCAGTTCGAGCCCACCAAAATGCGCATGAATGTGCTGCGCCGTGGACAGAACATCACCATCCTCAACGATACCTACAATGCAAATCCCCAGTCCATGCGGGCGGCCATCGGTGTGTTGGGCGACAGCAGAAGCGCATTTAAAATGGCGGTGCTGGGCGATATGTTCGAGCTGGGCAGCCTTGCTCCCGCGCTTCACTCCGGTGTGGGCGAGTATCTGGGCAAGGCAGGTATCCATTGCCTTGTGGCGGTGGGTGAGCTGTCTAAGCATATGGCGGCGGCAGCCCGCAGCGCAGGTGTGCCCATGGTATTCCATTGCCCGGACAAGGGTGCGGCCATCCCCGTGCTCAAGGAGAATGTAAGGACGGACAGCACCATTCTGGTCAAGGCATCCCGTGGCATGGCCATGGAGGAGCTTGTGGACTATCTTAAGCGCATCACCACAGAAGATTAAACAGCGGCGGAGCACATCCGCCTGAGAGAGACAGGACTATGATCGAGATTTCGGTCAGCGGCCTTGTAAAAGAATATGAAGTGGGCAGCCGTATTCTGGACGGACTGACCTTCCAGATCGATACCGGAGAGCGGGTCGGTCTGCTGGGCAAAAACGGAAGCGGCAAGACCACTGTGTTTCGTATCCTCACCGGCGAGGTGGACTGGGACGAGGGCGAGGTAATGATCGCGCCGGGCAAGCGCCTTGGCCTCATCTCCCAGATCCCGGTCTATCCCGCCGGGTATACGGTGGAGGATGTGCTGGACACCGCCTTTGAACGGCTCAAGGACATGGAGCGGGAACTTTCTGAGCTTACCATGCGGATGGGGGAGGGAAACGACCCCAATATCCTGCGCCGGTATGACGCTCTTACCGCCGCTTTTGAGGCCGGCGGCGGCTATGATACCGACACGCAAAAGAATAAAGTGTGTAACGGCCTGACCATCCCCCAGTCCATGCGCGAGCAGTTGTTTGATGATCTGTCCGGAGGCGAAAAGACCCGGGTGAACTTGGCCCGTCTCATTCTGGAGGACACGGATGTGCTCCTGCTGGACGAACCCACCAACCATCTGGACCTGCATGCGGTGGAATGGTTGGAGGAGTACCTGAAAAAATTTAAAGGTACTGTGCTGGCCATCTCCCATGACCGCTACTTTCTGGACCGGGTGGTCGATCGCGTCATCGAAATTCAGGACGGTAAGGCGGAATTTTACGAGGGTAATTACACCTTTTACGCGGTGGAAAAAGAACGCCGCTTCGAAGAAAAACTTAAGCAATACGAAAAAGAGCAGGCCAAGATCGAGCAGATGGAAAAGGCGGCCGAGCAGCTGCGGGTATGGGCTTATTCCGGTATGGACAAGACCTTCCGGCGGGCAAAGTCCATGGAAAAGCGCATTGAACGCATGCGTACCGTGGACAAGCCCACCAAAGACCGCAAACTGGAAATGGGCTTTGGGGAGCGGGAGTTCCATGGGGACGAAGTGCTCACCACCAAGGGGCTTGCCAAAGGCTACGGTGACCGCGTGCTGTTCAGCGGCCTTGATTTGGAGATCATCGGCGGTGAACGCATCGGCTTGATTGGTGACAACGGTACAGGCAAGTCTACCCTCATCAAACTTATCACCGGCGAGGAACAGCCGGACG
>JAFVVH010000053.1 GCA_017502285.1 Oscillospiraceae bacterium
ATCCAGAGCGATCATCAGCTCTTCGTTGGTGGGGCTGACCAGAGTGCGGACGGTGGCACCCTCGGCGGAGATGTCGATCTCCTCGCCACGGACCTTATTCTTCTCGGCATCGATCTTGATGCCCATGAACTCAAGGCCCTTAGTGATGTTGGCGCGGTTGTGGCCGCCGTTCTCGCCCACGCCGGCGGTGAAGATGACCGCGTCCACACCGCCCATGGCGGCGGCATAGGAGCCGATGAGCTTCTTCACGCCGTACTCAAAGACCTCCACAGCCAGAGCGGCACGCTTGTTGCCCTCGGCACCGGCAGCTTCCAGATCGCGGAAGTCGGAGGACACGCCGGACACGCCCAGCACGCCGGACTTCTTGTTCATCACGTTCAGCATTTCCTTGATGTCCATGCCGTACGTGTTCATCAGGTACTCCATAATGCCTGCGTCGATGTCGCCGCAGCGGGTGCCCATGGGCAGACCGGCCAGGGGGGTGAAGCCCATGGAGGTGTCCACGCTCTTGCCGCAGTCCACAGCGGTGACAGAGGAGCCGTTGCCCAGGTGGCAGGAGATGAGTTTGAGCTGCTCAATGGGTTTGCCCAGCATGGCGGCGGCACGCTGCGCCACATACTTGTGGCTGGTGCCGTGGAAGCCGTAGCGGCGGACCTTGTCGTTCTCGTAGTACTCGTAGGGCAGGGCGTAAGTATAGGCCACGGGGGGCATGGTCTGATGGAAAGCGGTGTCAAACACAGCCACCATGGGGGTCTCGGGCATCAGGGACTGGCAGGCCTTGATGCCGATGATATTGGCGGGATTGTGCAGGGGGGCAAGGGGGTTGCACTCCTCAATGGCGGCCATGACCTCGTCGGTGATGAGCACGGACTTGGCGAACTTCTCGCCGCCGTGGACCACGCGGTGACCCACAGCGTCGATCTCCTTCATGGAGCCGATGACACCGTTGTCCTTGTCCACCAGAGCGTTTAGCACGGCCTGAATGGCCTCGGAATGGGTGGGCATAGCCACGTCAGCTTCCTTGATGGCCTGCTTGCCGTCGGGCTTGTAGGTGAACTTGCCGTCGATGCCAATGCGCTCGCACAGGCCCTTGGCCAGCACCTGCTGAGTCTCGGGATTGAGCAGCTGATACTTCAGGGAGGAGCTGCCGGCGTTGATGACCAGAATATTCATGGTAGTTTCTCTCCTTCAAAGCGATGTTTTTGTTGCCTCAACGCGAGGAATATATTAAACTAATTCCATACCATTTTAATCCTTTTGTGCCAAAAGAACAAGCCCATAACGGACAGTTTTGCAAAGAAATTTTCTGCGGGAGGCATTTTATATGAAAATTGCCGGGATCGTAGCCGAATACAACCCCTTTCACACCGGCCATGCCCATCAGATCGCCCAAACAAGGGTTCGGCTGGGGGAGGATTGCGCCGTCATTGCCGTGATGAGTGGCAACTGGGTGCAGCAGGCCGACTGTGCCATTGCGGACAAGTGGACCCGTGCCCGCCTTGCCTTGATGGGTGGAGTGGACCTTGTTGTGGAACTGCCAACGGTCTTGGCGGCCTCCACGGCGGAGTCCTTTGCCCGAGGTGCAGTGGGAATTTTAAGTGCCTGCGGTGTGGCGGATGTGCTGTCCTTTGGCAGCGAATGTGGGGATGTTGCAGGATTGAAGCTGGCAGCACAATGTCTGGACAGTGCCCAGTATCAAGCGAGAGTCCGTGAGCTGATAAAAGAAGGGATGACCTTTGCCGCCTGCCGCCAGCAGGCGGTGGAAGAACTGCTTGGGGTAGAATTGGGCGGCCTGCTGTCCAAGCCCAACAATAATCTGGGTGTGGAGTATATCCGTGCCCTGAACGCGCTGGGCAGCTCCATCGAGCCCATGACCGTTTTGCGGCAGGGCGCAGACCACAACACCACCGGGCAGACCACGTCTTTTGTTTCTGCCACCCAGATCCGTATGGAACTGGCAGAGGGAAACTGGGTGAAGGCAGAGCCTTATCTGACGCAAGGGGGAAGGGCTGTGCTGGAGGGACATACTGTGTCTACTCGCGGACTGGAGCAGGTCAGCCGGGCCATTCTGGCCCGCCTGCGGGCCATGACGGCAGCAGACTGGGAAAAGCTGCCCGACTGCGGGGCGGCGGAGGGACTGCCTCAGCGTCTGGAGCGGGCAGGAAAGAGCTGTACCGGACTGGAGGATTTCTTCCAGCAGGCCAAAACCAAACGGTACACCCACGCCCGGTTGAGCCGACTGGTGCTGTGGGCCTTTCTGGGGCTGACTGCCGCAGATGTGCCTGCACAGCCGCCCTATCTGCGGGTGCTGGGCTTCAACGAGCGGGGCAGGGCGGTGCTGCGGCAGATCAAGGACAACACCTGCCTGCCCATTATTACCAAGCCCGCCCATGCCCGGGAACTGGACGAAGCGGGCCGCAAACTCTTTGAACTGGAAGCCCGGTGCACTGACCTGTACGACCTGTGTTTCGAAACGGTACCTGTTCCGGGTCGTGAGTGGACCACGGGTCCGGTCATCCTGTAATTGGAACGGAAAAAAAGTAGTGCCTCAGTTGCTTTTTGGAGGGAATTGGTATAAAATACTATGATAGTTTAGTCACGGCAAGGAGGCTTGCTATGAAAAAGGAAATATTACTGCCTGTCGCGGCATGGCTGGGCGGCATCGGGGGCTATGCCCTGCGCCGGTGGGAACTGGCCGAGGCCTATGACCCGCAGCTGCGGCTGTTGCAGACGGTCCCGGCCACTTGGCTGCTGTGGGCCCTGAGCAGCGCGCTTTTGGTGCTGTTTGCCCTGACCTGTCGTGGAATGCGCAAGGACCTGTGCCCGAAACAGTGGTTTTACGCGCCGGTCACCGGCTATATCATGCTGATAGTGATTTCCGGCTTTGTGCTCTTGGCAAGCGGATTTGCAGGCCTGTGGCAGCAGAGGCTTTTGTCTGTAAAGGAAAACATGCTTCTGCTCACCGGCGCGCTGTGCCTGTTGGGCGGCGCGTGTGTCCTGAGCGCGGGACGAAGCGTGTATCGTGGCCTGTGGAGTAAAAATACACCGCTGCTGTTTATGGGGCCGTCCTTTGCCACACTGGTGTGGCTGATCGCCGCCTATCAGCGATGCGCACGCCAACCGGAGACGAGCCTGTATGTTTGGCAGATGCTTTCTGGGGTGGCAGTCGTGCTGGCAGTATACGGTATGGTCACACTGGCCGTCGGAAAGGGAGGCGCGGGCCGCGCTTGCCTGTTCAGCCTGATAGGCATTAGCCTGTCCTTGACCACGCTGGCGGACGGCTATGACCTGCCTTTTGTGTTGATGTACCTGTTTGGGCTGCTCTATTTGACCGCTCAGAGCTGGATGCTGCTGCGTGCGGATTCCGGACGAATGCCCCAAGGGGCTGACGAGGACGAACAGACCGGAACAAAAGAATGAGAGAATATTGGGAGGAGACTCACCATGGAGAATAAAAAGTTTTATATTACTACGCCGATTTACTACCCCAGCGACAAGCTGCACATCGGTCACACCTACTGTACCGTGGCCACCGATGCCATGGCCCGCTATAAGCGGCTGACCGGCTGCGATGTAATGTTCCTCACCGGAACGGACGAGCACGGCCAGAAGATCGAGGACAAGGCCAAGGATGCCGGTGTCACCCCTCAGGAGTTTGTGGACAACATCGTGCAGGGCGAGCGCGGCATTCTGGATCTTTGGAAGCTGATGAACATTTCCAACGACCGCTTTATCCGCACTACCGACGATTATCATATGTCCGCCGTTCAGAAGATCTTTAAGAAGATGTATGAAAAGGGCGACATTTACAAGGGCGCCTATAAAGGTAAGTACTGCAAGCCCTGTGAGTCCTTCTGGACCGAGAGTCAGCTGGTGGACGGAAAGTGTCCCGACTGCGGCCGCCCCGTGGAGGACGCGGAGGAGGAGGCCTACTTCTTCAAACTGTCCAAGTACGCCCAGAAGGTGCAGGACCTGCTGGAAAACACCGATTTTCTGGAGCCCCGTTCCCGCGTGAACGAGATGGTCAACAACTTCATCAAGCCCGGTCTGGAGGACCTGTGCGTATCCCGCACCAGCTTTACCTGGGGTGTGCCGGTGGACTTTGACCCCGGTCACGTGGTCTACGTGTGGGTGGATGCGCTGTTCAACTACACCACCGCGCTGGGCTTCCTGAACGATAAATACGACGATTACAAGGACTTCTGGCCTGCCGATGTGCATTTCGTGGGCAAGGAGATCGTCCGCTTCCACTCCATCATTTGGCCTGCTATGCTTATGAGCATGGAGATGCCTCTGCCCAAGAAGGTGTTTGGTCACGGTTGGCTGCTGCTGGACGGCGGCAAGATGTCCAAGTCCAAGGGCAATGTGGTGGACCCCTATGTGCTGGCGGAAAAGTTCGGTGTGGATGCTCTGCGCTTCTTCCTGTTGCGCACCTTCCCCTTCGGCTCTGACGGCAACTTCTCCAACGAGGCGCTGATTGGCACCATCAACGTGGATTTGGCCAACGATCTGGGCAACCTGCTCAGCCGTACCGTGTCCATGGTGGGTAAGTACTTTGACGGTCAACTGCCCGCCGCCCGCAAAGCGGATGCGCTGGATGAGGAACTGGTGAGCATGGCCTCCGGCCTACGCGAGCGCTATGAGGAGCAGATGGAGCACTATGCCTTCCAGAATGCCCTTGCTGAGGTGTTCAAGGTCATCGGCCGTGCCAATAAGTATATTGACGAGAACGCGCCCTGGGCACTGGCTAAGGACATGGACGCCAACGGCGACCGTCTTGCCACCGTAATGTATAACCTGCTGGAGTGCCTGCGTATCGCAGCTATCCTGCTGACCCCCTTTATGCCCGATTCCTCTGCGGAGATCCTGCGTCAGATCGGCGCCTGCGAGTGCTGCTCCACCTGGGACAGCGCCGCCGTGTACGGCTCTCTGCGTGCCGATGCCACAGTGGAGCGGGGCGACAACCTGTTCCCCCGCATCGATGCGGAGAAGGCCATTGCCGAACTGGAGGCCATTGCCGAGGCCGCCAAAAAGGCCGCTCTGCCCGACTTGGAGCTGGAACCCCAGCTGGACGAGAAGGTGGACTTTGACACCTTCTGCAAGTCCGACTTCCGCGCGGTCAAGGTCAAGTCCTGTGAGAACGTGAAGAAGAGTGACAAGCTGCTCAAGTTCATTCTGGACGACGGCACCGGCACCGACCGCCAGATCCTGTCCGGCATTGCCAAGTTCTACAAGCCCGAGGAGCTGGTGGGCAAGACCCTGATGGCCATTGTCAACCTGCCTCCCCGCAAGATGATGGGACAGGAGTCCTGCGGCATGCTCATCTCCGCCGTCCATACGGAGAAGGGCGAGGAGAAGCTCAACCTGCTCATGCTGGATGACAAGATTCCTGCCGGAGCTAAAATGTGTTAATTAAAAGAACAGCCGCCCGTTTGGGCGGCTGTTCTTTTTTGTATAAAGTCCGTTTTATTGTACCTTTCTCTTGCTATACTGCAGATAAGGTAAGAAAGCGAAAGGAGCGCTATAAAATGGATTACGATATTATTTGGGTCAGAGGTCACGTAGAGGTATACGATCACGCAGGGCGCTTCTGTTTTTCCGCAGATAACGAGCGGGAGGCCCGGCAGGAGCTGGAGCTGACGGCATAAGCAAAGAAATCCCCTTGACACTTAATGATGTCAAGGGGATTTACTATACATAAATTACAGGCTTAAAAGCTCCAACTTTTCCTCGCCGCCCACGGCTTTCAGGTGGGTGACGGGGTTTTTGTAGCTCTCAATGAGCTTGGCGGCGATGGCGTCCTCCAGCTCCTTCTGGATCAGACGGCGCAGGTTGCGCGCACCGTAGGTGGCGGAGTAAGACTTTTTCACCAGATAGTCCAGCAGGCTGTCGTCCCACTGGAAGGAGATGCCCTTGGCAGCAAGGGAGTCCTTCAGCTCGCCCAGCATCAGCACGGCAATGTGCTTGAAGTTGTCTTCGGTCAACTGGTTGAAGTAGACGATCTCATCCACGCGGTTAATAAACTCCGGACGCAGGAAGTCCTGCAGGGCCTTCATGGCTCGCTCCTTGCCCTGCTCGTTGGCAGAGCGGCCAAAGCCCACACTGCCGGACTTGGTGTTGCTGCCGGCATTGGTGGTCATAACGATAACGGTGTTTTCAAAATTGACGGTGCGGCCCTGTGCGTCGGTAATGCGGCCGTCGTCCAGAATTTGCAGCAGGATGTTCAGCACGTCCGGGTGGGCCTTTTCGATCTCGTCAAAGAGCACCACGCAGTAGGGCTTGCGGCGCACCTTCTCGGTGAGCTGGCCCGCTTCGTCATAGCCCACGTAGCCGGGAGGAGAGCCGATGATTCGGGACACGGCATGCTTTTCCATGAACTCGGACATGTCAAGGCGAATCAGAGACTCCGGGGTGTTGAACAGGTCGGCGGCCAGCTGCTTGACCAGCTCCGTTTTGCCCACACCGGTGGAACCCACAAAGATGAAGGACACGGGCTTGCGCTTGGGGCTGATGCCCACGCGGCCCCGGCGGATGGCGGCGGAGACGGACTTGACCGCTTCGTCCTGACCGATGATGTGCTCTTTCAGGCGGTCCTCCAGCTTGGCAAGCCGTTCATATTCCTGTTCCCGGATCTGGCTGGCGGGGATCTTGGTCCACAGCTCGATGACGTTGGCCAGATGTTCCACAGTCAGCTCAGGGCGGGCAGTTTCCCGCAGCTGCTCCTGTTCCTCCTGCAGCCGAAGCTCGGTGCTCTTGATGGCGGCCAGCCGCTCGTAAGCCTTTTCGCTGGCATCGGCCAGCATGACCTCGCGCTCCTTGGCAAGGTCGGCCAGCTCCTTTTCCACCGCCGCGGAACGGGCCAGAGCGGTGTTTTTCAGGTTGACATTGGAGCAGGCCTCGTCGATCAGGTCGATGGCCTTGTCGGGCAGATAGCGGTCGGTAATATACCGCTCAGACATGACCACCGCCTGACGGCACATCTCGGGGGAGATGGTCACCTGATGGTAGTTGGCATAGTAGGGGGCGATGCCCTCCAGAATGGCAACGCTGTCCTCAATGGAGGGTTCTTCCACAATGACGGGCTGGAAACGGCGCTCCAGTGCGGTGTCCTTTTCGATGTGCTTGCGGTACTCAGTCAGGGTGGTGGCACCGATGACCTGCAGTTCTCCACGGCTCAGGGCGGGCTTGAGGATATTGGCGGCATTCATAGAGCCCTCGGCATCGCCCGCGCCCACAATGTTGTGGACCTCATCAATGACAAGGATGATGTTGCCCAGCTTTTTGATCTCTTCAATGAGACCCTTCATGCGGCTTTCAAACTGGCCGCGGAACTGGGTGCCGGCCACAAGGGCGGTCAGGTCCAGCAGGTAGACCTCTTTGTCCTGAAGCTTATAGGGGACTTCGCCCTTGAAGATGCGCATGGCGAGACCCTCGGCGATGGCGGTCTTACCCACACCGGGCTCGCCAATTAGGCAGGGGTTGTTCTTCTGGCGGCGGTTGAGGATCTGAATGACCCGTTCCAGCTCGCGCTCCCGGCCGATCATCTTGTCCAGCTTGCCCTCGGCAGCACGCCGGGACAGGGAGATGCAGTAGCTTTCTAAAAACTTTCGCTTGGGTGTTTTGTCTCCCTTCTGGGTCTTGGCGTCCTGCCCCCGGGCGGAGCGGCTGTTGTCGTTGTGAGGCTCCTGAGGAACAGGAGGATGGCCGCCAAACAGTTGGTTGAGGAAGGGGAAGGTGGCAGTGCGGCCGTCGTCCTCGTCATCGGACTCAGACTGGGGAAGCAGGCCCTCTTGACCCTCTGCGCCGCCGAAGGCGGACATCATTTCAGAGGTCAGGTTGTCCAGATCCTCCTCGGAGATGCCCATTTTCTGCATCATCTCGTCAATGGGCTTGATGCCAAGTTCCTTGGCGCACTTCAGGCACAGTCCTTCATTTTTGGCGGTGCCGTTTTCTACTTTGGTGATAAAGACCACTGCCACATGCTTTTGACAGCGGCTGCAAATGGTTGGCTGCATGGGAAACGCTCCTTTCAGGAGAAAATGCTCTCGCGTGATGGTGAAATGATACGATAAAATTATGAACCTGTCGTGAATATCCCAACAGTTAAATCCCGGTAATCAGAGAAATGGGATTGGTGGTGCAGAAGAATTTGAGCAGGGTGGTCTGTTCCACGGTGTCCTGAGGGATAACGCCGCCCATCAGACGCAGGACCCAAGCCACAAGGAACAGAAGAAGCATGCCCTGAAGCAGGCCAAACAAACCGCCAAGGGTACGATTCAGACCGTTGAGGATGGGAAGGCGGGCGGCCAAGTCCAAAGCATGGCTCAGCAGAAACCAACCCACGGTGATCAGCAGAAAGGCTGCGATGAATACCAGCACGCCGGCCACCACCTCGGCCACGGACCGGGCAAGGGCCACAGCCACATCGGCGGCGGTCTGTGCCGCCTGGCCGGAGACGGCGGAGCGGATGGTGTCGGCCACTTCGTCATAAAAGCCCAGCGTGGTGAGCAGCTTGGCAATGGCATTGTCCCCCTGTTCACCGGCAGTGAGCAGCTCGTCCAGCCGTTCTTCCAGACCATTGCCCAGATGGGCTTCAATGACAGTGGAGAAGTGGGGTTGCAGCATGTGGGCTACCTTGGGGGCGAATGCGTCCGAAGCCATGCGTGCGCCGATGATGGCCACGAAGAAGGCGGCAAGACCGCACAGGGCCAGAATAAGCCCTTTTTTACGGCCCCGCAGGAAGAAATAGGCCAGAATGGCCACAATAGCCCCGTCATAAATGAGGTGCATGTAGTTCGTCATGGGTTACCCCTCCTGTGTGGTATCGGGTCAATCGGGGATATACAGCCATGCCTCCTGACTGTCTGCCAGCAGGACGCTGCCGTCGTTGTGGAGTGCGGCATGGCGGGCGTTGTGGGTGTCTGTCAGGGTGCTGTACCCGGTCAGATCGCTGGTGTAGATGTTTAACTCCTGTCCGGACAGCAGGGCAAGATAGCGGCCGGCGGCGGTCATGGACAGCACCTGCCCGTTCAGCTCCTGACGGGCAATGACCTGACCGTCGTGGCCAATAGTTACCACATCCCGGGCAGAGCCGGCCCGGTGTTTGCCCAGCAGCAGGGCGGCAAAGCCGTCTCCGTCCAAGGTATAGCCCTTCAGGAAAGCCGGGTCAAAGGCGTATTCCATTTGATCCTGCCCCTTGGCGGTCAGGGTGATCAGCGAAGACTCACCCAGCAGCCACAGACCGCTGGAGTCAAAGTCCATGTCCAGCACGGTAAAGCCGTTCAGTTCCACGGTGCGGAAGGGCTCGGTGGCATTGGTGGAATAGAAATGCAGGGTGCTCTGGAAGGTGCCGTCTGTCTGGCTGATGGTGACCACAGCCACCGTGCGGCAGTCGGGGGAGAGGATGGCATCAATAACAAAGGCGCTGGAGTAGTTCAGGGTGATGACCGGCTCGTGGCTTGCATTGAATACGGTCACACCGCCCCGATAGTGGTCATGTAGGCCGGTGACGGTGAGCCAGCCGCTGTTGTTTGCCCTGGCGGAAAGGATACCGTTACTGCCTTCGGGGGAGTAGACAAAAGGTTCATGCTTGCCGCTGAACTGGAACAGGCTGTGTCCTCCTGCATCATAAACCACACCGTAGCGGGATGAGGTGGCCAGAACCGGCTTTTCCATGTGGGTCACCTGACTGCCCAGCTCCACACCGCCGGAGGAATAGAAGTGCGCGCCTGCGGTGGAGGCGAACAGGTAGCCGCTTTCCAGACAGGCCATGTCCAGCCGGTCACCGCCGCCGTGGGTAAAGGGCTCGGTCAGGCCGGACTGACTGGTCTGGATGGAGCGGTAGCTCAGCCACCGGCGAAAAGCGTCCAGATTCAGCTTGTCCCGGTAGACCACGGCGGCCAGCGCGCCCAGCACCAGCGCCATCGTTACCAGGAAGGCCAGCAGACGGCGCACGAACATATGAGATTTTTTTGGGGCCTTGTCGGCATTTTTAGGCTGCTTCATAAGTATGCTCCCAAACGGTAAGGTATGTTATAGTACGTCCTCGTCGTACCACAGCTTGGTCATGTAAAGGCCGCCGGGGGGGACGGTAGGGCCGGCCAGTGTCCGGTTGCCCGAGTCCAAAATGGCGGGGATGTCCTCCGGGGCCAGCTTTCCCTCGGCAGCATAGACCACCGTGCCCACCATGGCACGGACCATGTTGTAAAGAAAACCGTTGGCGCTGACCCGGCATTCAATCATCTGACCGGTGCGGGTAACGTCAAAATAGTACACGGTGCGCACCGTGGTGCGGGTCTCGGTACCTACCGAGCGCACGGCCCGAAAGTCGTGGGTCCCCACAAACTGATCCGCCGCCCGCTGCATCACGGTTTCGTCCAGATGCTTGGGGTAAAACCATGCCCGGTCCACCAGAAACGCGTTGCCCAGACGGGAATTGTAGATGCGGTAGGTGTATTCCTTTTGACGGCAGGAGCCGATGGCATTGAAACTGTCAGGCACTTCGGTGGCCTTGACCACCACGATGTCATCAGGCAGCCGGGTATTCACCGCCAGCGGGATCCGGTCGCATGGGATGGTGGAGCTGGTGCGGAAGTTGGCGATATAGGTCTCGGCATGCACACCTGCGTCCGTGCGGCCCGCACCGGTGCATTTCACCGGGTGGCATACCACCGTTTCCAGTGCCTTCTCCAGCGTTTCCGCTACGGAAACGGCATTTTTCTGCACCTGCCAACCGTGGTAGGCAGTGCCCACATACATCAGTTTTAAGGCGATATTTCTCATAAAACACCGCTTTCTCTTGTTATTAAAGTCCAAATTTGCCCAGAACAAAGACGATAACGCACATGGAAAGAGCCAGCGTCAGAGTCAGCCAGTCCAGCTTGTGATATTTCAGTTGGCGCAGGCGGGTGCGGCCCTCGCCGCCGTGGTAACAGCGGCACTCCATAGCCACCGCCAGCTCGTCGGCCCGGCGGAAGGCGGAGATGAACAGGGGGACCAGCAGGGGGATCAGGGCCTTGGCCCGCTGGATGAGATTGCCTGTCTCAAAATTTGCGCCCCGGGCCCGCTGGGCGGACATGATCTTGTCTGTCTCCTCAATAAGGGTGGGGATAAAGCGCAGGGCAATGGACATCATCATAGCCAGTTCGTGGATGGGAACGCGCAGTTTTTTCAGGGGAGAGAGCAGGCTTTCGATGCCGTCGGTAAGCAGGATAGGGGAGGTGGTGTAGGTCAGCAGAAAGGTGCCTGTAATGAGCATCATAATGCGGATGACCATGAAAAAGGCAGTGCGCACTCCCTCCAGCGTAATGGTGAGCACCCAGAACTTGACCAGAATATGGGTTCCGGGGGTGTAGAAAATGTTGAGCACTGCGGTGAACACAAGGATGAATACCACCGGCTTCAGGCCGCGGACGATGGACTTCAGAGGTACCTTGGAGATGCGCACCAGCAGGGCCAGTACCGCGAATAAAAAGCCGTAGGAAACCATGCTTTTGGCAAGGAACAGCGCCACGATATACAGGCAGATGCCCATGATCTTGGTGCGGGGGTCCATGCGGTGCAGGGGAGAACTGCCGGGAAAATACTGGCCCAGCGTAATATCCTTCAATGCCATATTACAGAACCCCCTTCGCCTTGAGAATGGCATGCTTGGCCTGCTCAATGGTATAGACGCCGCCATCGATTTTGGCGCCCATGGCCCGCAGACGGTTGAACACCCGGGTCATCTGAGGCACACCAAGGCCCATGTCTTCCAGCTCCTGCCCGTGGCGGAAAACCTCCTCCGGAGTGCCGTGGAAGGGGATAACGCTGTCGTTGACAACCACAAGGCGGTCCACATTCCGGGCCACCTCCTCCATGGAGTGAGAGACGAGGATGATAGTAGCATTGTGGGCATTGTGATAGTCACGGATATTTTCCAGAACAGACTCCACACCTACCGGGTCAAGACCGGCAGTGGGCTCGTCCAGAATGAGCACCTTGGGCTCCATGGCAATGACACCGGCAATGGCCACCCGGCGTTTCTGGCCGCCGGACAGCTCAAAGGGGGACTTGTCCAGCAGTTCATCCTTCAGACCCACGAAAGCGGCGGCCTGCCGGACTCTGCGGTCAATCTCCTGCTCGTCCAGACCCATATTGCCTGGGCCAAAGGCGATGTCTTTGTATACAGTTTCCTCAAACAACTGGTACTCCGGATACTGGAATACAAGGCCCACGTTGAAACGGGTCTGGCGAGTCAGTTTTGGGTCGGACCAGATGTCCGTGCCCTCGTAGAGCACCTGACCGGAGGTGGGCTTGAGCAGGCCGTTCAGATGCTGGATGAGGGTGGATTTGCCCGAGCCGGTATGACCGATGATGCCAAGGTACTCCCCGCGGTAGGCGGTGAAGTCCACGGCATTCAGGGCCGCACGCTCAAAGGGGGTCCCTGCCGAGTAGACATGGGAGAGCTGTTTGGTTTGGATAATAGCTTCCATAGAACGAAATCCTCGCAAATGGTGGTACGTGCCCGCCGGGCGGGTCACATCCAAATATTAGGGGTTGAGCAGTTTCATCAGTGCCTGCGCGCACTCCTCGTCGCTCAAAGCGTCCAGAGGGGCATCCAGACCACACTGGTTCAGTTGATACATAAGCTCTGTGGTATCAGGGACTGTAAGGCCGATTGCCTTTAGTCCTTCTACGTCTTGAAAGACCTCTTTCGGGTTGCCGTCGGCAACCACCTTGCCCTTGGCCATGACAACCAGACGGTCAGCCTGAGCGGCCTCGTCCATGTGGTGGGTGATGATGACCACGGTAACACCCTTTTCCCGGTTGAGCTGCTTGATGGTGCGCATCACGTCGGAGCGGCCAATGGGGTCGAGCATGGCGGTGGGCTCGTCCAGCACGATGCATTCCGGCTGCATGGCGATGACACCGGCGATGGCGATGCGCTGCTTCTGACCGCCGGACAGCAGATGGGGAGCATGCTCCCGAAACTCGTACATGCCCACGGCCTTCAATGCGTCATCCACACGGCGGCGGATCTCCTCCGGAGGGACACCCAGGTTTTCCGGGGCAAAGGCCACATCCTCTTCCACCACGTTGGCCACGATCTGGTTGTCTGGGTTTTGAAACACCATGCCCACGGTGCGGCGGATATCCAGCAGTTTTGCTTCGTCTGCAGTGTCTACACCGTTAACGTACACCTTGCCCCCGGAAGGGAGCAGGATGGCATTCAGGTGCTTGGCCAGGGTGGACTTGCCGCTGCCATTGTGGCCCAGTACAGCCACAAAGCTGCCCTTTTCGATGTTCAGATCCACACCGTCCAGCACCACGGGAGAGGCTCCGTCCGGGGTGCTGTAAGAAAAGTGCAGGTCTTGGGTTTTGATGATGTCAATCATAGTAATGCACCTCAAAAGGCGGTTTATTAGTCACAGACCCATCTTCCGGTGGAACCGCAGGGGAGGACCAGCCCGGTCTGGGACACGGGCAGACCCAGTTCCTGACTTTCCGTGTGGCCGCCAAAGCGACTGGACACAATGGTCTCCAGAATGTAGGTGACCACGCTGGGGGCCAGACCGGTGGTATAGGAGTTCAAAATGAGAAACAGCGGGTTATCGGACAGCACACCGCTGACCAGCTCCACAAAGGGGTAGAGGTTTTCCTCCAGCTTCCATACCTCGCCCGTGGGACCGCGCCCATAGCTGGGAGGGTCCATGATGATGGCATCATACTTGCGGCCGCGGCGGATCTCGCGCTCCACAAATTTGCCGCAGTCGTCTACGATCCAGCGGATGGGAGCCTCCTCCAAGCCGGAGCTCTTGGCGTTTTCACGAGCCCACTGGACCATGCCTTTGGCGGCATCCACGTGGCACACGCTGGCGCCCGCTGCAGCACAGGCCACGGTCGCGCCGCCGGTGTAGGCAAAGAGGTTGAGCACACTGATGGGACGGCCGGCCTTTTTGATCTGCTCCCGGGCCCAGTCCCAGTTGGCGGCCTGTTCGGGGAACAGGCCGGTGTGCTTGAAGTTCATGGGTTTGATGTTGAAGGTCAGGTCCTTATAGTCCACCGTCCAGCGCTGGGGCATGGACTTGTTTTCCCACGCGCCGCCGCCGGTGGAGGAACGGGCATAGCGTCCGGCATTCTGCTTCCAGCCGCGGTGGGAGCGGGGAGTATTCCAAATGGCCTGAGGGTCGGGCCGGACCAGAAGCTGGTCGCCCCAGCGCTCCAGTTTTTCGCCCCGACCGCAGTCGATGAGTTCATAGTCCTTCCAGCCGTCAGCTACCCACATAAAAAGACACACCTTTCCACTCTAATAAAACTAAATAAGTATACCACTATATGCCTGTTTCGTCAATGCCGCACACCTTGGGAGGACAGGAAAAGTAAGTTACAGTATGGGTTGTTTTTTGTACGCGAAAGGTGTATAATAAAATTTAATCCTAAATAGCAGAAAGGTTTGTTACCCAATGATCAACTACGACAAAATCCTCAACCAGCGCATCCAGAAGATCCCCCCCTCCGGTATCCGTAAGTACTTCGACCTGCTCAACAGCATGGACGGAGGCATTTCTCTGGGTATCGGCGAGCCGGACTTTATCACCCCCATGCACATTCGCAAGGCGGGTATCGAGTCGCTGGAAAAGGGTTACACAAAATATACTCCCAATGCCGGCCTTGCTGATCTGCGTGAGGCGATTTCCGACTACATGAAGCGCCGCTTCGATCTTGAGTACGATTCCATGAGCCAGATTCTGGTCACCGTGGGCGGCAGTGAGGGTATTGATCTGGCTATGCGCTGCATTCTGGAGCAGGAGGACGAGGTCATCATCCCCACTCCCTCCTTCGTATGCTACGGCCCTCTGGCGGCCATGGCCCACGGTGTTCCCGTGCTGGTGGAGACCAAGGCGGAAAACGAGTTCCGTCTCACCGCCGACGAGCTGCGCGCCGCCATCACCCCCAAAACCAAGGCGGTGGTGCTGCCCTATCCCAACAACCCCACCGGCGGCATCATGGGTCGGGAGCATCTGGAGGAACTGGCCGAGGTGCTGCGCGGCACCGATATTATGGTAATCTCTGATGAAATTTACGCCGAGCTGACCTACGGTCAGAAGCACGTTTCCATGGCCAATCTTCCCGGTATGTACGAGCGTACCATCGTGGTCAACGGCTTCTCCAAGGCCTACTCCATGACCGGCTGGCGCATGGGCTTCCTGTGCGCCCCCAAGGAGATCATTGGTGCCATGACCAAGCTGCATCAGTACGGCATCATGTCTGCCCCCACCACCAGCCAGTACGCGGCTATCGAGGCCATGCGCAATGGTGATGATGATATTGCCGAAATGAAGGCAGAGTACGATAAGCGCCGCCGTTTCCTTGTGGACGGCTTCCGCAAGCTGGGCCTGGAATGCTTCGAGCCCAAGGGCGCCTTCTACACCTTCCCCTGCATCAAGTCCACCGGCCTGAGCAGCGAGGACTTCTGTGAGCGGCTGATTCGCGAAGAACAGGTCGCCGTCATCCCCGGCTCTGCCTTCGGCCCCGGCGGCGAGGGCTTCGTGCGCGCCTGCTACGCTGCCTCTATGGAGAATCTGGACGAGGCGCTCAAGCGTATCGAGCGGTTCCTGAACAACCTGAAATAACAAGGGAACGAGAGATATTGACATGAATATTGTTTGTTTGGATATGGAGGGCGTTCTGGTCCCCGAGATCTGGATTGCCTTTGCCGAGGCCAGTGGCATTCCCGAACTGAAGCGAACCACCCGGGACGAGCCCGATTACGATAAGCTGATGAAGTGGCGGCTGGACATTCTCAAGCAGCACGGTCTGGGCCTGAAGGAGATTCAGCAGACCATCGAGAAGATCGACCCCCTGCCCGGCGCCAAGAAGTTTCTGGACGAGCTGCGTTCCATCACTCAGGTGGTCATCCTCAGCGACACCTTTGAGCAGTTTGCCAAGCCTTTGATGAAGAAACTGGACTGGCCCGCCATTTTCTGTAACACCCTTGAGGTGGCCGACTCCGGCGAGATCACCGGCTATCAGATGCGCTGCCCCCAGGCCAAGCTGACCACGGTGCGCGCCCTGCAGTCCTGCGGCTTTGATACCATTGCCGCCGGTGACAGCTTTAACGATCTGGGCATGATCCGTGCCAGTAAGGCCGGCTTCCTGTTCAAGAGCACCGATGCCATCAAGGCAGACAACCCTAACATCGAAGCCTACGAGGAGTTTGACGACCTGCTGGCCGCCATTAAGAAGGCCCTGTAATTTCCGGAAAGGAAGATGGACTATGTTTGAGAAGATGCCCTTTAAGCCTGCGGATATTCTGCTGCCCCGGGACTGCGATATGACCCGGTGGAGCGTGGTGGCCTGCGACCAGTACACCTCTCAGCCCGAATACTGGCAGCGGGTGTCCAATTTCGTGGGCAATCAGCCCTCCACTCTGCGCCTGGTACTGCCCGAGAGCTGTCTGGAAGGCCCCAATGTGGAGACGGACATCATGGAGATCAACAACACCATGAGCCAGTACCTGCGTCAGGATCAGTTCGTCACCCTGCCCGGTGCGCTGATCTACGTGGAGCGCAGGCTGGCCGATGGCATGGTCCGTCGGGGCATCGTGGGTATGGTGGATCTGGAGCAGTATGACTACGAGCCCGGCTCTTCCGCCCTGATCCGGGCCACCGAGGGCACGGTGCTTTCCCGTATCCCGCCCCGGGTGGCAGTGCGCAAGAACGCACCCATCGAATTGCCTCATATCATGCTGCTCAGTGACGACCGAGAGGGAACGGTCATGCCCATGCTGGCGGCCCAGACGGATAAGATGGAAAAGGTCTACGATTTCGACTTGATGGAAAACGGCGGCCACATCACCGGCTGGAAGCTGAACGAAAAGCAGATGGAAGAACTGTCTGCCGCGCTTGAAAAGCTGGCCGACCCTGCCGCTTTCCGTGCCAAGTATGGCGTGGGGGAGGACGCGGGCGTCATGCTCTTTGCCGTGGGTGATGGCAACCACTCATTGGCCACCGCCAAGGAGTGCTACGAGCGGCAAAAGGGGCTTGTGCCTGCTGACCAGTGGGACAGCCTGCCCGCCCGGTACGCGCTGGCGGAGCTGTGTGACCTGCATGACGAATCCCTGCAGTTTGAGGCCATTCACCGCGTGGTCTTCGGTGTTGACCCCGCCGGTCTGCTGTCCGATCTGAAGAATGCCTTTCCCGGTGCTTACGAGGGCCGGGGCGAGGGCCACGTGATCACTTACATCACCCGGGAGGGCAGAGGGGACATTACCATCCCCAACCCCGCCGCCCAGCTGGCCGTGGGCACCCTTCAGGGCTTCCTTGACCAGTGGATGAAGGAGCATAAGGGCGTCGGTATCGACTACATCCACGGCGAGGATGTGGTGGAGGAGCTGTCCCGCCGCGGGGATGCGGTGGGTTTCCTGCTGCCTTCTATGGGCAAGGAGGAACTGTTCCCCACCGTCATCCTGGACGGTGTGCTGCCCCGCAAGACATTCTCCATGGGTCATGCCCACGACAAGCGCTTCTATTTGGAGGCGCGCAAGATCCGCTGATTAGCCTGAGCAATATAATCTGAACCCGTTTCTGAGCGTGTATCCATTGGCATTGCTTCGTTACTGCCTTTTGATGGGCACAAAGCCCATCTGCAAGTCGGCGCCTTGCACTGCCTTCGTATACACACTCAGAAATCTTTGACTCTGCGGGAGCGTATTTTTGTGTCAGGCAAAATTGAATGATGCAGCCGGGCTCTGTGCCCGGCAAAGAACGAAATGAAGTCTGACGCGAAAATCCGCCTCGCAGAGCGAGTTTGGATTATATCGCTCAGGCTTGAGGAGGTGAGCGCCGTGCAGACCGTAAAGGTGCACGCGCCGGCAAAGCTGAATCTGACACTGGACGTGCTGGGCCGTCGTGAGGATGGCTACCACGACCTGCGCATGGTCATGCAGTCGGTGCAGCTGGGCGATACCATGACGCTGGAACCGGGCAAAGGTGAGAGTATCCGGGTGAAGAGCAATTTGGGCTTCCTGCCCACCGACGGCCGCAATCTGGCCGCCGCCGCCGCGCTGACCTTCTGGAAGGAACAGGGGATCGAGCCCTATCCGCTGGATATTACGCTGGAAAAGGTCACTCCCGTGTGTGCCGGCCTGGGTGGCGGCAGCAGTGATGCCGCTGCCGTGCTGCGCGCCATGAATGAGATCCATGGTACGGGCCTTTCCTTGGAGCGGCTGGCTGTCATTGGACAGAAGGTTGGCTCTGATGTGCCCTATTGTGTGTTGGGATGCACTGCTCTTGCGGAAGGTAAAGGAGAAGTGCTTACCAGACTTCCGCCTCTGCCCAAGTGCTGGGTGGTGCTGTGCAAGCCGGATTTTTCCGTGTCTACTCCGGCTCTGTTTGCACAGATCGACTCGGTGCGGCTGCGTCGCCGTCCGGATACGGAGGGCGTGCTCAAGGCGCTGAAGGAAGGCGACCTGCCAAGTGTGGCAAGACGACTTTATAACGTGTTTGAAGACGCACTGCCCGAGCGCTGCGCGGCCAAGGTGGATCAGGTCAAGCATGTCCTTATACAGCAAGGCGCGCTGGGCGCTGCTATGAGCGGAACAGGGTCTGCCGTCTTTGGCCTGTTTGAGCGGGAGGAAGAAGCGCAAAGTGCTTACGAAGAACTGCGTGCCCTCTATCCCGAGACTTTTTTAACCCAAACAGTATAAAAAGTAAAAACACCGTCCAAACTGTATGTAATACAGCGTGGACGGTGTTTTTTGTGAAATATAAGCTGAAAAAATGGGAAGTGGCCC
>JAFVVH010000009.1 GCA_017502285.1 Oscillospiraceae bacterium
CATGTTGGGTGGCGATCCGGAGAGAAAGATCCACCTGCTGCTGGACTATACCGGTCGGCCGGGCAAGGACATCGCCGACCCGTGGTACACCGGAAATTTCGAGGACACCTACCGGGATGTGCTGGAGGGCTGCCAGGGGCTTCTGGAGGAGCTGCGGCGCACCCACAAGCTGGACAAACCGGGCAAAAAGAAGGGGTGAAAACCCCTATCTTTTTTTAGCGGGCTATGATATGATAACCACTAAGTCTTTTATTGATCACAGTTGAAGGAGCGAACGACACCATGATCACCGTCACCGACCTGAGTCTGAATTACAGCGGAACGCCGTTATTTTCTCATGTAGACCTGCAGTTTCTGCGGGGCAACTGTTACGGCATCATTGGCGCCAACGGCGCCGGCAAGTCCACCTTTCTGAAGATCCTGTCCGGCGAGCTGGACTCTACCTCTGGCGAGGTAAGCATCCTTCCCAATACCCGCATGTCCGTTCTGAAGCAAAACCAGAACGCCTACGACGCCTATAACGTGATGGACACCGTCATCATGGGCAACCAGCGACTGTATGACATCGGCAAAGAGAAGGAAGCCCTCTACGCCAAGGAGGAGATGACCGACGAGGACGGCATGCTGGCCTGTCAGTTGGAGGAGGAGTATGCCGAGCTGGGCGGATGGGAGGCTGAGTCTGACGCATCCCGCATTTTGCAGGGCCTCGGCATTGGCACGGAGCTTCATTATAATGACATGGCCACACTGGATGCCCGCCTCAAGGTGAAGGTGCTGCTGGCTCAGGCCCTCTTCGGCAATCCCGACCTGCTGATGATGGACGAGCCCACCAACAACCTGGACATCGACGCAGTTAACTGGCTGGAGGACTTCCTGCTGGACTTCGAAGGCACCGTGATCGTGGTCAGCCATGACCGCCACTTCCTGAACACCGTCTGCACCCACATCGTGGACATCGACTACAACAAGATCAAGATGTACGTGGGCAACTACGACTTCTGGTACGAGTCCTCCCAGCTGGTGCAGCAGCTGATCAAGAACCAGAACAAGCGCAACGAGGAAAAAATCAAGGAGCTGCAGGACTTTATCTCCCGCTTCTCTGCCAATAAGTCCAAGTCCAAGCAGGCCACCGCCCGCCGCAAGCTGCTGGACAAGCTGACAGTGGAGGAAATGCCTGCCTCCTCCCGCCGCTATCCCTGGGTAGGCTTCTCTCCCGACCGCGAGGTGGGCAAGGATATTCTGTTCGTCACCGATGTGTCCAAGACCATCGACGGTGTGAAGGTGCTGGATAAGGTGAGCTTCATTGTGGAACATGGCGACAAGATCGCCTTCGTTGGTGACAACGAAAATGCCCACACCGCCCTGTTTAAGCTCCTCTCCGGTGAGATGGAGCCCGACGAGGGCACCATCAAATGGGGCCAAACCGCCACCTTCTCCTACTTCCCCAAGGACAATACCGAGTATTTTGAGGGCTGCAACGATAATCTGGTGGAGTGGCTGCGCCAGTTCTCCCCCGATCCTCAGGAGCAGTTCCTGCGCGGCTTCCTTGGCCGGATGCTCTTCTCCGGTGACGAGGTGTATAAGCCCGTCAAGGTCCTCTCCGGCGGCGAGAAGGTGCGCTGCATGCTCTCCCGCATGATGATGTCTGGCGCCAACGTGCTCATGCTGGACCAGCCCACCAACCATCTGGATCTGGAGTCCATCGCCGCCCTGAACAAGGGTCTGGAAGCCGTCAAGTGCAATATCCTTGTGGCCTCCCACGACCACCAGCTGGTGCAGACGGTTTGTAACCGTGTCTTTGACTTCACCGCCGACGGCAAGCTCATCGACCGCAAGATGACCTACGACGAATATCTGGAAAGCCAGAAGCCTCAATAAATGAGATGCTCCCCGCCCATCGGGCGGGGAGCATTTTTTACTTGTTCAGATGCACTTCAAAGGCCTTGACCCACTTATCCGCCATATACTGGTGGAAGTTCAGAGTAGGATGGATACCGTCCAGTGTCCAGTGACCTGCGGGTTTCTGCTCCTCCAGATCATAAAGATCAAATTGCAGAGACAGGAAAAATACATCATGCTTGGCGCACAGCAACTGTACCGCCTCAGAGCGCATGGCGATTTCACCCTCGAAATACTCAATATCCTCCTGCGTGGCCTTTCCCTCGTTCACAAAGGGCTCCATGAGCATGATTTTGGTATCGGGCAGCGCCTGCCGAATTTCCTTCAGCAGGTCGTGGTAGGTGTCCAGATAGGTCTCCACATCCACACCGTTACCGCCTGTCTTTTCGTGCCAAACATCATTGACACCCACCAGAATACTCAGGAAATCAGGTTTGATGTCCACAATATCGGCCTGCCGACGCTCGTAGAGGTCGGTAATGCGGTTGCCGCTGACGCCGCGGTTGATAAACTTGAATTGGCCGGGATATTTTTTCTCCAGCGCCTTGGCCGCCAGCATGGCATAACCCTGACCCAGATCATCGCCCTCCCGGTGGCAGGCGGTGATGGAATCGCCCTGAAAGAGAATGGTTTTCATGTGGCTTACCTCTTTTCGGTAGGGCGGGGCTGGCCCCCGCCGTTTATATATTTGCGGTATCACGCTTCGCCTGCTCTCAACGCCCGGCTTCCCTCCGACTCAGACCGCAAACAGCAAACATAGTTTGCTTGGTTTGTGGCCCTCGCTCCAGTCCATCCGGGCTGTTCGCGACGGCTCAGACGCTTAAGCCTCCCAGCCGCTCAAATAGGCTTTCTGCTCGTCTGTCAGCTCATCAATGGCAAGGCCCAATGCCGCCAGCTTGGTCACACCGATCTGATAGTCGATCTCATCGGGAATGTCATAGACCTTCACTTCCAGCTCGGCCCTATGCTTCACCAGCCACTCGGCGGCCAGTGCCTGCACCGCAAAGGACATATCCATAATCTCCGCCGGATGCCCGTTGCCCGCCGCCAGATTGACCAGTCGGCCATCGGCGATCACGTTCAGCGTGCGGCCATCCTCCATGCGGTAACCCATGATGTTGGCACGGCGGGGCACCTTCTCCACCGCGTTCTTTTCCAGCCATGCCACATCCACCTCGCAATCGAAGTGGCCGGCATTGCACAGCAGGGCATTGTCCTTCATGGCCGGGAAATGTGTCGGAGTGATAACATCTTTACAGCCGGTAGCGGTAATGAACAGGTCACCCAGAGGAGCCGCCTGCGCCATGGGCATGACCCGGAATCCGTTCATGGTGGCATCCAGCGCCTTGAAGGGGTCCACCTCAGTCACGATGACATCAGCTCCCATCCCCTTGGTGCGCAGGGCGATGCCGCTGCCGCACCAACCGTAACCGGCCACCACCACGGTCTTGCCCGCAATGATAAGGTTGGTAGTGTGCATGATGCCGTCCATGACAGACTGGCCAGTTCCATACTTGTTGTCATAGTAGTGCTTGGCTTTTGCGTCGTTCACCGCCATCATAGGACAGGGCAGAATGCCCTCCCGCTCTCTGGCCTTCAGCCGGTGGATACCGGTGGTGGTCTCCTCACAACCGCCGATGAGACAATCGGCATACTCCTTACACCGGCCGCTGAGCAGTTGGATCAAATCACCGCCATCGTCAATGACAATGTGGGGACGGCACTTGAGTGTTTCCACCAGCAGGTCCTCGTACTGCTCCGGGGTCACACCGTGGATGCCGAAGGTCTCTACCCCAAGGCTGGCCACCGCCGCAGCCACGTCATCCTGTGTGGACAAGGGGTTACAGCCGGTCAGGTAGACCTGCGCGCCGCCCTTTTTCAGCACCAGACCCAGATTGGCGGTCTTGGCCTCCAGATGGACGCTGACTGCAATACGCAGCCCGACAAAGGGCTGTTCCTTTTCAAAACGCTCCTCAATACCGGACAGGGCAGGCATAAAATCCCGCACCCAGTTGATCTTCTGCAGCCCGGAGGGGGCCAGAGACATATCTTTCACAATGCTCATAGTTCGTTTCCTTTCATAGAAAAGCGAAGATAGTTTATTCTACCATAGTTTCCCATAGCGTGAAAGCCCCTTTCACAGGGAAACAGGCACAGACCGGCTGATTTCCAGACTGTCTGGGGCCACCCGGCACTCCAGCGCCAGAATGTGCACCCCCGCCTGTGCTGCCTGTCGCAGAGCCTCCCCAAAGGCCGGATGGGTCACATCATTGGGTTCAAAGCGCACCGCATCCGCCATCTGGATGACAAAACACACCCAACTCTCATATCCCTGCTGGTGGGCCCGGATCAGTTCCTCCAAATGCTTCACGCCGCGCTGGGTGGGAGCATCGGGAAAGCGAACCACACCGTTTTCCTCCAGCGTTACGCCCTTGACCTCGATAAAATGTCGTTTCCCCGCCGTTTCCATATAAAAGTCAAATCGCGAGTCACCGAATTTTGTCTCCGGACGCACCAGAGTAATGTCAGGAAGAAACTTGCCCGCCTGCACCCACTCGCCAAATGCGCAATTGGGTGCTTGAGAGTCCATATTGATGAGCCGTCTCCCCTTTTCCACCGCCACCAGATCCCATGCCGTCTTGCGCTTGGGGTCATTGCTGCCTTCCAGATATACCACCGCCCCCGGGATCAGCAGTTCCTTGCATCGGCCGGTGTTTTTTACGTGGACCACCTGTTTTTGCCCATCGATCTCCACATGGGCAATAAAGCGGTTGGGGCGAGCCAAAAATATGCCCTGAACGATGTTTTTGTAGCGCACACCCTCGCTCCTTTACTTGATGTACTGCACTTCCTTGCCGGTCATTTGGGTAAGAAAGGCGCGAAATTCTTCCGCCGTACCACCGGCCATCCCCTGTTTGGCATAGACTTGGGCATGGTTTTTGTCGAACACAAAAATAAAATAATCCTTGTCCTCGGCAACATACCGGATATTCTCGTAGTGCCACTCCGTCCTGCCAATGGCAGACTCGGAGCAGTAACCATCCTGCGAAAAGGTACAGACCGCCCGGTCCGTTCCCGCCATCATGCGCCCGCGTGCGATCCACGCGTTGATCTTATCTTCAAACAGCAGGGTAACAAACACCAACAGTCCCGCCGCCCATGTGATGATCGTCCGTCCTTCGATCACAATGGGTTCACCATCCAGCGGCAAAGTCAGTAACAGAACCAAACCGATCACAAGCCAACCAAACACGTGGGAGCGGCGGCTGTGCTTTTTGCGGATGGTTTTGCGCAGTCCGTGCGCCATGGCAGTAACAGCTTTTTGATCATATACCGTATCAAAGATAAATTCCATGCTGTTCACTCCTTCCCAGTGTTGTTAGTCTATCATAAGACAATGAAAAAAGGAACTGTATTTCTACAGTTCCTTTTTGTGTTGGCGTTACCTATCTTCCCGGGCCGTCTCCAGCCAAGTATTGTGGGCGCAGATGAGCTTAACTGCCGTGTTCGGAATGGGAACGGGTGGACCCTCATCGCAATCAACACCAACTATTTTAATTATCACACATGTGACAACTAAAATCAATATAAACTTTTCAACTCCCGGTCTCTCACAACCGGAACGTGGTAAGCAAATGGTGACCCGTACGGGAATCGAACCCATGTTTGCGGCGTGAGAGGCCGCCGTCTTAACCGCTTGACCAACGGGCCATTGGTGCGCCTTCAGGGATTCGAACCCGGGACCCACTGATTAAGAGTCAGTTGCTCTACCAACTGAGCTAAAGGCGCATATAGAGCGCGTCTCCTGCACCCTCAAAACCGAACAATGTAATCTTTTAGCAACGCTGCAAACGCCTGCATTCTTCTTGCGACCTTGTAGGTCAAGCCCTCGGCTTATTAGTATCGGTCAGCTACACGCATTACTGCGCTTACACCTCCGACCTATCAACGACATAGTCTACGTCGAGCCTTACTCCATAAAGGATGAGAGATCTTATCTTAGGGGGAGTTTCACGCTTAGATGCTTTCAGCGTTTATCTCGTCCA
>JAFVVH010000010.1 GCA_017502285.1 Oscillospiraceae bacterium
CCGCATCCTCTGCGACCACTTCACCCTGTTTACCGACCTGTCCGAGACCATGGGCAATCGGTCCACTGTGGTGGATAAGCCGGAAAAGGAGCGCAACAAGGTGCTGGAGCTGACCATCGAGGAGCTGGACCTGTCCGTGCGCTCGTTCAACTGCCTGAAGCGTGCCAACATCAACACGGTGGAGGATCTGATCTCCAAGACCGAAGAAGAAATGATGAAGGTCCGCAACCTGGGCCGCAAGTCCCTGGAAGAGGTCATGAACAAGCTGTCCATGATGGACCTGTCTCTGGCGACGGAAGAGAACTAAGCACAATGCACAGGAACCGGGATGAAGGTATGTAACGTTCCGCTTCACCCACGGCAGCTGCCGTCCACATTGTGGGGTTCCGGGCCGCAAGGCCGAAAGAACGAATTTGAAAAGGATCTCGCCACGCGAGGTCGAAGGAGAGTTTATTATGTCTCTGAAGCATCGTAAGCTGGGCCGTACCAGCGATCAGCGCAAGGCTATGCTGCGCGCCATGGTCACCTATCTGCTGGAGAACGGCCAGATCAAGACCACCGTCACCCGCGCCAAGGAAGTCGCTCCCGTGGCGGAGAAGATGATCACTCTGGCCAAGACCAACAATCTGGCCTCCTACCGTGCCGCTCTGGGCTACATCACCAAGGAAGATGTTGCCAACAAGCTGTTCAAGGAGATCGGCCCCAAGTACGCCGACCGTAACGGCGGGTACACCCGTATCGTGAAGATCGGCCCCCGCCGCGGCGACGCCGCTGAGATGGCCATCATCCAGCTGGTGTAATTGATCATCAGATCTGAAAAGGCCCCCGACCGTATGGTCGGGGGCCTTTGTGTTTTGCCCAGCGTCGCCGCGGCGGGGGCAGGTTGAAGAATACGGACACGTGCAGGCGGGCAAGAAAATGGGGTCCCCGCCGCAGCCCAACGACAGCGCAGCCGTCGGGCGGCTGTAGGCCGCCCTTACGGATGCGGCGTGCCCCTTGCGGGCAAGTGGGTGCGGTGGGGAAAGGAGGAGCAACGAAGTGAGTGAGCCTTCGCATTTGTGCGCAGGCGAAGGATACGGAGTTTGTGACGACGCGATGGCTATCATCCAGCTGGTGTAATTGATCATCAGATCTGAAAAGGCCCCCGACCGTATGGTCGGGGGCCTTTTGCTATATCATCAGGGCTTTTTCATGGTCAAGCCAATGCGCTTTTTCTTTTCGTCCACTTCCAGCACCCAGACGGTAACCACATCGCCAACGCTGAGCACCTGAGAGGGATGCTTGATGAATCGGTCACAGATCTGGCTGATGTGGACCAGACCGTCCTGATGCACGCCGATGTCCACAAACACGCCGAAGTCAATGACATTGCGGACCGTACCCTGCAGCTCCATGCCCGGCTTCAGGTCCTTCATCTCCAGCACATCGGTGCGCAGGATGGGGGGCGGCAGTTCGTCGCGGGGATCCCGGCCGGGCTTGCCCAGTTCCTTGATAATGTCGGACAGGGTGGGGGCACCCACACCGCAGTCGGCTGCCAGCTTGTCCAGCCCCAGAGACTCGGCACGGGACTTCAGCTCACCGATGACGCCGGCTTTCACATCCCCGAGAGAGTAGCCGCACAGGGTGAGCAGCTTTTCCGTGGCGGGGTAGCTTTCCGGGTGGACACCGGTGTTGTCCAGCACATTCTTGCTTTCGGGCACGCGCAAAAAGCCCGCGCACTGTTCAAAGGCCTTGGGCCCCAGCTTGGGGACCTTCAAAATCTGCTTGCGCGAGGCGAATTCGCCGTTTTCCTCCCGAAATTTGACGATGTTTTTGGCGGTGGTGCCATTCAGGCCGGATACCCGGGCCAGCAGAGGGGCGGAGGCGGTGTTCAGGTCCACACCCACGCCGTTGACGCAGTCCTCCACCACGCCGTCCAGAGTCTGGCTCAGCCGGGCCTGGGGCATGTCGTGCTGATACTGGCCAACACCGATGGCCTTGGGGTCGATCTTCACCAGTTCGGCAAGGGGATCCTGCAGGCGGCGGGCGATGGACACCGCGCTGCGCAGGTTGACGTCATATTCGGGGAACTCCTCAGCGGCCAGCTTGCTGGCAGAGTATACGGAGGCTCCTGCTTCGTTGACCATGGCATAGCTGACCCCGCCGCCTACCCGGTGGATCAGCTCCACCGCCATCTGCTCTGTCTCCCGGCTGGCGGTGCCGTTGCCGATGGCCAGATGAACTACCTTGTGTTTTGCAATCAGGCGGGACAGGGCGGTGATGGCCTCCTCCTTCTGACGCTGGCCGTGGGTGGGATAGACCACGGTGGTGTCCAGCACCTTGCCGGTGCCGTCCACCACGGCCACCTTGCAGCCCATGCGGTAGCCGGGGTCAAGGCCCATGGTCACCTTGCCCTTGACCGGGGGCTGCATGAGCAGGGGGCGTAGGTTGAGGGCGAAATTCTGAATGGCACCTTCGGCGGCGGCATCGGTGAGTTCCGCACGCATCTCCCGTTCCAGAGAGGGCTGGAGCAAACGGTCGTAAGCATCGTCCGCGGCAGCGCGCACAATGTCCATTGCCGCCACACCGGGGACTACGCAGCGGCGCACGGTGATGCGTGCGGTGTCCCCGTCCAGCTCCACACCGGCCTTGAGAATGCCCTCGTTTTCGCCCCGGTTGATGGCCAGCACCTGATGTCCCTGCGCCTTGGACAGAGGGGCGGAGAAGTCGTAGTACAGGCGGTAGACGCTGTCCTCAGGATCTTTTTCTGCTGCTTTAGACACCAGCAGGGCCCGCTTGTGGTACAGGTCCTTCAGCTCTTTGCGTACATTGGCATCGTCGGAGATCATCTCCGCAATGATGTCGCTGGCGCCCTGGATGGCGTCGGCGATCGTTTCCACGCCCTTCTCCGGGTCGACGTAAGCGGCGGCAGCCCCTTCCGGATCGGTACAGGTTTCGCCATTGGCGAAGTACAGCAGCGCCAGCGATTCCAGCCCCTTTTCCTTGGCCATGGTGGCGCGGGTGCGGCGCTTTTGCTTGTAGGGGCGGTACAGGTCCTCCACCTCTGCAAGGGTCTTGGCGGCATCAATGGCGGCGGCCAGCTCGTCGGTGAGCTTGTCCTGACCGGCAATGGAGTTTTTGACCTCTTCCTTGCGCTGGGCCAGATTGCGCAAATACTGCAGCCGATCGGCCAGCGTGCGCAGCAGCTGGTCGTCCATAGAGCCGTGCAGCTCCTTGCGGTAGCGGGCGATAAAGGGGATGGTGGCCCCCTCGTCGATCAGATCAATGACATTTTTGATGTGGACTTCTGGGCGGCCAAGCTCTTTGGCCAGTGCTTGAATCAACAGTTCCATAGGGGCGGTCTCCTTTGGTGATTTCCTTTTTAGTTTAACGGAAATCGGCGGAAAAGTCCAGCGCATGGGAGGATGATTTGGCTTTTCTTTGCCCGGGAAATATGGTATGATACCGAAAAGGAGCGTGAGGTGCGTTGATCAACACAACCCTTTGCTATATCCTGCGTGGGGACCAATGTCTGATGCTCCACCGGGTAAAGAAGGAAAACGACCTGAACAAGGACAAATGGATCGGGATCGGGGGCAAGTTTGAGGACAAGGAGAGCCCTGAGGACTGCCTGCTGCGCGAGGTGCGGGAGGAGACGGGGCTGACCCTGACCGATTACGCCTACCGGGGCATCGTCACCTTTGTGTCCGACCGCTGGCCCACGGAGTATATGCACCTGTTCACCGCCACCGGCTTTACCGGCAAGCTGAAACAATGCGACGAAGGGGAGCTGGAGTGGCTGTCCTGGGACATGCTGACTAAAATCCCCCACTGGGAGGGGGACGAGATTTTCCTGCGCCTGCTGAAACAGAACGCACCCTTTTTCTCCCTGAAGCTGTGCTATGAGGGAGAGAAGCTGGTGCAGGCGGTGCTGGACGGAACACAACTGAAATGAGGGAAAGAACATGAAGCCTGTTTATGCCAATACCTTTGGTCTGAGAAAAGTATGCAACCCCGAAGGGGAAATCATGGAGATCACACTGGATGCAACTTATAAGTACATGGAAACGGCCATGACGGTCACCTCTAAGGGGGTGGAGACGGTGTCCACTCCTGCCGCCGAGCAGGTGGTGAGCATCGTTATGAACCGCTCCAGCGCCCTGTCCCTGCGAGCTCTATTGGACAAGATGCTGGAGGAAGGCTGAGGTGGCGGTCAAAGTAATTTTGCTGGATCTGGACGGCACCCTGCTCAACAGCGACAAGACCGTTTCCGCAGGCAACTATGCCGCGTTGGAGCGGGCGGCGGCCATGGGGGTACATATCGTTCCTGCCACCGGGCGATTTTACGAGGGCATGCCCGAAGTGGTGCGCAACCTGCCCTTTGTGCGCTACGTAGTCTCGGTAAACGGTGCGGAGATCTACGATGCCAGGGAGAAGAAGGTACTCCACAAAGAGGAACTGGAGCCGGAGGAAGCGGTGGCCATCTACGAGTATTTGTCGAGTCTGCCTGCCCTGTGTGATGCCTATGTGGGGGGCTGGGGCTATATGGACCGCAGCTACTATGCCCGCATCGACGAGTTTGTCACCGTGCCCTATGTGGCGAAGATGCTCAGGGAGCTGCGCACCCCGGTGGACGACATGAAGGCCTTTTTGCGCGAGCACAAGGCGCAGAAGCTCATGGCGTTTTTCAACGATATGGACCGCCGGGCAGTGGAGTTGGAGCGAGTGAAGATGCGGTTTCCCAACACCGCTGTGAGCAGCTCCATTGTCAACAACATTGAGATCAACGGGAAAAAGGCCACCAAAGGCGGCGCGCTGCTCAATCTGTGCGCGGTGCTGGGGGTGGAGGTCGAGGACACCATGGCCTTTGGCGACGGCAGCAACGATCTGGACATGATCCAAAATGCCGGGATCGGCGTGGCTATGGGCAATGCATATCCGGGTCTGAAAGAGGTGGCGGACTATGTCACCCTGACCTGTGACGAGGATGGAGTGGCCCGCGCCATCGAGAAGTTTGTGTTTGCACATTAAAAGACAGAGCCGTCCGGCAGTTGCCGGACGGCTCTGTTGATCAGAATGTATTTCCCTTGAAATCGCTCTTGGGCGGCAGGTAGTCGCCGAAGTAGGAGGAAAAGTCCAGCTCCAGATAGTTGCACAGATCCAGAACCTCCACCATGGTGTTGTCCAGCACGGGGATGCCGTTTTTCATGCGGTCGGCCACGGCCTCCACTTCCTTTTCGCCGTGGGTGTAGATGCGCTCGGCGCCCTCGGCCTTGGGGGAGTTTCTCAACTCCTCCAGATAGGTGGACAGATGGTCCTTGATGGCCTTGGCGTCGCCGAAGATGTTGGGGTCGATGGCCATAAAGCCGTGGCAGATCAGGCCCTGATTGTTCACGGTGGTCAGGTGGGAAGGGGCGCCCAGGGACAGGATGGAGGAGAACAGCTCGCAGATCATGCCGTAGCCGTAGCCCTTGTGGCCGCCGAACTGTTCGGTATCGCCGCCCAGCGGCATGATGCCGCCGCCGTTTTTAGCGGTGATGTTCTTCAGCACGTCGTCCGCGTCGGAGGAGGGCTTGCCGTCCTTGTCCAGTGCCCAGCCTTGAGGCATGGGCTTGGACAGCTTGTTGTAGATCTCCAGCTTGCCACGGGTGACCACGGTGGTGGAGGCGTCAAAGAGGAAGTCATAGGGCTCGGCGGGCATGGCCACGGCGATGGGGTTGGTGCCGATCATGGCCATGCGGCCGTTGGTGGGCACCATGATGGCGGTGGTGTTGGTGCAGGACATGCCGATCAGACCCTGGTCACAGGCCATCTTGGCATAGAAACCGGCAATGCCGTAGTGGTTGGAGTTGCGGACGGTGACAACACCGACGCCCACTTTCTTGGCCTTTTCCATGGCCATGGTCATGGCTTTGTGGCCGATGAGCTGGCCCATGCCGTCGTGGCCGTCGATGACGGCAGAGACAGGGGTCTCAAAGACCACCTCGGGCTCCACCCCCAGCTTGATCATGCCCCGTTCAATACTCTTGTGGTAGCGGGCCATGCGCTGCATGCCGTGGCTCTCAATGCCGTACAAGTCGCTGGTGAGCAGCACGTCGGTGATGATGCGGGCCTGTTCCTCGGTAAAGCCGAACTTGGGTGCAGTGAAGGCGTCCATGCACAGCTTGTCCAGCGTTTCATAGCTCCAGATCTGATGTCCCATAATAAAACGTCCTCTCGTAAAGGGGATTTTTCTTATTATACAATAGAGGCAAGAAAAAGGAAATACGCAGGCGGGTTAAAGTTTTTAGCGGGAGGGCAAGAAAAAGAGGTTGAAGCAAAGCTTCAACCTCTTTTTTGTATATGGGGGAGATTACACGCCTTCCTTAGCGCGGCGCAGCTGCTCGGTCTCGGTCACGCCGTTCTCGGAAGTGTGGCCGGGCAGGGGGATGAGCTTGTCGTTGATGGCATCCAGGATCCAGCCGGCCTGGGGGAAGAAGAACTCGTCGAACTCGAAGGGAGGAGTGATCCAGTTGCGGGCGCCCACAACAACGGGAGGAGCGTCCAGATCGTCGAAGCACAGCTCGGTGATGTTCCGGGCTACGTCGTTGAGGAAGGAGCCTCTTGCGCAGGCATCGGAAACCAGCAGAACCTTGCCGGTCTTGCGGACGGATTCCACGATCTTGGTGTAGTCCAGAGGAGCCAGAGAGTGCAGGTTGATGACCTCGGCCTCCAGACCGTACTTCTCGCTCAGGGTCTTGGCAGCGTCCATGGCGCGGTACAGGGTGGCACCGATGGTCAGGATGGTGACATCCTTACCGTCGCGGACCTTGTTGGTGTCGCCGAAGGTGATCTCGTAGCGCTCCTCGGGAACGCCGCCCTCGTGGAACTGCTCGCCCACGTCGTACAGGCGCTGGCTCTCGAAGAAGACCACGGGGTCGGTGCCCTTCAGGGCGGACTCCATCAGGCCCTTGGCCTCCCAGGGAGTGGCGGGGAAGCAGACCTTCAGGCCGGGAATGTGGGCGCACAGAGCGGTCCAGTCCTGGCTGTGCTGGGCGCCGTACTTGGAGCCCACGGACACGCGCAGCACCAGAGGCATCTTCAGGATGCCGGCAGACATGGACTGCCACTTGGACATCTGGTTGAAGATCTCGTCACCGGCGCAGCCGATGAAGTCAGCGTACATCAGCTCCACCAGAGCGCGGCCGCCGGACATGGCGTAACCAACAGCGGTGCCCACGATGGAAGCCTCGGCCAGGGGGGAGTTGAACAGACGGCAGTGGGGGAAAGCGTCCATCATGCCGCGGTACACGGCAAAGGCGCCGCCCCAGTCACGGCAGTCCTCGCCGTAAGCAATCAGGGTGGGATCCTCGTAGAAGCGGTCGTAGATGACCTCGGACAGAGCGTCACGCAGGTTGAACAGCTTCATCTTGGACACGGGCTTGCCGTCGGGGCCGATGGGGTTGCGGCTCTTGCTCTTGAGCTTCTTGTAGCCCTCAGCCTCGGCCTTGGGCACGGTCACCTCGGGCTCGCGGTCGTCGAACTTGTCCACGACTTCATTGGAGTACATCAGACGCTCCACCACGGCGGGGTCCTTCTTGAAGTCGCAGTAGGGGCTGATCTCGGGATCGGCGGCGGCCTTGCAGATGATGGTCATGCGCTCAGAGGTCTCGGCCAGGATGGCGTCAACTTCCTTCTGGGTGAGCACGCCGGCCTCGATCAGCTGGGCGGGATAGGTGGTGAGAGGATCGACTTCCTTCCAGGCGTCCATCTCTTCCTTAGTGCGGTAAGCGTTCTGGTCGGAGACGGAGTGGCCGGAGAAGCGGTAGGTCAGGGTCTCCATCAGCACGGGGCCCTGGCCGTTGCGCAGCAGCTCCAGCTTACGCTCCATGGCGTCGATGACGGCCAGGGGGTTGAAGCCGTCCACGGTCTCGGCGTGGAACTGAGTGGGGCTGATACCGGAAGCGATGCGGGACATGCAGCCCTGGCCCATGGTCTCGCCGCGGGTCTGGTCGCCCATGCCGTAGGAGTTGTTGAACACGTTGTACAGGATGGGCATGCCGTCGTTGTGGCTCTCCCACAGGGTCTTGTACTGGTCCATGGCGGCGAAGTTCATGGCCTCCCACACGGGGCCGCGGGCCATGGAGGCATCACCGATGTTGCACACGCAGATGCCCTTCTTGTTGTTCACCTTCTTGAACAGGGCAGCGCCGGTGGAGATGGTGGCGGAGCCGCCCACGATGGCGTTGTTGGGGTACACGCCGAAGGGCAGGAAGAAGGCGTGCATGGAGCCGCCCATACCCATGTGGAAGCCGGTCTCACGGGCGAAGATCTCGGACAGAGTTCCGTACAGGATGAAGCGGATGGCCAGCTCCTTCACGTCCTTGCACTCGCCCAGCTTCTGGGTGGAGCGCAGGCACTTGCCCTCCAGGAAGTTCTCCATCACGTTCATGAGCTCCTCGTCGCTCATCTTGTTGATGGTGGACAGGGACTTGGCCAGGATCTCGGAGTGAGAGCGGTGAGAGCCGAAGGCAAAGTCGTTCTCATCCAGCAGGTAGGCCTGACCCACGCAGGCGGCCTCCTGGCCGATGGACAGGTGGGCGGGGCCGGGATAGGTATGATCCACGCCGTTGTAGGAGCCCTGAGTCTTGATCAGGTTCAGCATGGTCTCGAACTCGCGCAGGATGGTCATGTCGCGGAAAATGCGGATCAGGTCAGCCTTGGTGTAGTGCTTGGCCTTCAGCTCCTGGGCGATGGTCTTCTTGTACTGGTTGACGGGGATGTCCTTGAAGGTCACTTTACCGGGGGCGCGCACTTCAGCGGGATCCACAAACAAACTCTTAGGCATTTTGTATTTCCTCCTTACATTCGGTTGTTAAATCTTGAAGAGGGCTTCGCGGATGACCTCGGCCACGGTGGGATGGGGGAAGACCATCTTCTGCAGGCGGGCGGGGGTCAGCTCGGTATCCACCATCATGGTGGCGGTCATAATGATCTCGGAGGCGTAGCTGCCAACCATGAAGCAGCCCACCAGACGGTTGCGGTCGGTGTCGATGACCAGCTTGATGAAGCCGTCGCCGTTGTCCACTTCGGCCACGTAGCGGCCGGCATAGATCATGGGCAGCTTGATCTCCTTCACGTTCATACCCTTAGCCTTGGCGGCCTCGGCGGACAGGCCCACGCTGGCGACCTCGGGGTCGGTGTAGATGACGGAGGGGATCACGTCGTAGCGCATCTCGTCCTTCTTGCCCAGCATGTGGTTGACGGCCACCTCGGCCTCGCGGTAGGCGGTGTGGGCCAGCATCAGCTTGCCGTTGCAGTCGCCCACGGCGTACACGCCGGACACGTTGGTGCACAGGAAGCGGTCGGTGACGATGGCGGCGCGGTCCATCTGCAGACCCAGGGTCTCCAGACCGATGCCGGCGGTGGCGGGCTTGCGGCCGGCGGCCAGCAGCACC
>JAFVVH010000054.1 GCA_017502285.1 Oscillospiraceae bacterium
CCGCCCGTTTCCTGCCCGAGAAAGCCATTGACCTTGTGGACGAGGCCTGCGCCATGATCCGCACCGAGATGGACTCCATGCCCACCGAGCTGGACGTGATCTCCCGAAAGATCATCCAGCATGAAATTGAGGAAGCGGCGCTGAAAAAGGAGACCGACCAGCTTTCCCGAGAGCATTTGGCGGAAATTCAGAAAGAGCTGGCCCATATGCGGGAGGAGTTCAACGCCAAAAAGGCCCAGTGGGACAACGAGAAGAATGCCATCGGCAAGGTGCAGAGGCTGCGTGAGGAGTTGGAGCAGGCCAACGCCCAGCTGGAACAGGCCCAGCGGGAATATGACCTGGAAAAAGCTGCCCAGCTGCAATATGGCCGCATCCCGGAACTGAAAAAGGCGCTGGAGGCCGAGGAGGCGCTGGCGGCACAGGGCCGGGAAAACACCCTGCTCCGGGACAAGGTGACGGAGGAGGAAATCGCCCGTATCATTGAGCGCTGGACGGGTATCCCGGTCTCGCGACTGATGGAGGGGGAGCGGGACAAGCTGCTGCATTTGGAGGACATCCTCCACCAGCGTGTCATCGGTCAGGACGAGGCGGTGCGCCTGGTGTCCGAAGCCATTCTGAGAAGCCGGGCGGGCATCGCCGACCCCAACAAGCCCATTGGCTCGTTTCTGTTCCTGGGCCCCACCGGCGTGGGCAAGACGGAGCTTGCCAAGACCCTGGCCGAGGCCCTGTTCGACAGCGAGAAGAATCTGGTGCGTATCGACATGAGCGAGTATATGGAGAAGTTCTCCGTCTCCCGGCTCATCGGCGCACCTCCGGGCTACGTGGGCTACGAGGAGGGCGGCCAGCTCACCGAGGCGGTGCGCCGCAAGCCCTATTCCGTCATCCTCTTTGACGAGGTGGAGAAGGCCCACCCCGACGTGTTCAACGTGCTCTTGCAGGTGCTGGACGATGGCCGCATCACCGACAGTCAGGGCCGCACCGTGGACTTTAAGAACACCATTATTATCCTGACCTCCAACCTGGGCAGCCAGTTCCTGCTGGACGGCATTGGCCAGGACGGCGAGATCAGCGGCGAAGCACGAGAGCAGGTGAGCGAGCTACTCAAGCGTTCCTTCCGGCCGGAGTTTCTCAATCGTTTGGACGAGATCGTGTTTTACAAGCCCTTGACAAAGGAAAACATTACCCACATTATCGACCTGCTGGTGGCCGATCTGAACAGGCGGCTGGCCGACAAGCAGCTGACAGTGGCCTTGACGGACGAGGCCAAGCGCTTTATCATCGACAGCGCCTATGACCCCATCTACGGTGCCCGGCCCCTGCGCCGCTTCGTGCAGCATTCGGTGGAGACGTTGATCGGCCGAAAGATCATCGCCGACCAGGTGTCCACCGGACAGACGCTGACGGTGGACTGCCGGGACGGAAAACTGACAGTGGAGTGACCACACACGCCTGCCTGTGCCCAAAGGCCTCCTTTGGGCACAGACAGAAAATATTTAAAAAATACAGAAATAAGTGTTGACAAACCGGGTGATGGTGAATATAATATGTGTTGCGTTCAAAGACAGCAGGTTTCCTTGTGTGTAAATCCTGCCGAGAGTGCAGTGAAAAACTATGTTCGTTTTACGCTGTTTGTGTCTTTGTGCGCAAACAGCGTTTTATTTATTTCTGGAGGTGAATTCCCAAATGCCTAACGCAACAGTCCTGGAAGCGAAGAAGGCCATCGTGGCCGAGCTGACCGAGAAGCTGCAGAACGCCGCCTCCGGCGTCCTGGTGGACTACAAGGGCATCACTGTGGCCGAGGATACCGCTCTGCGTGCCGAGCTGCGCAAGAATGGTGTTGACTACGCCGTTGTGAAGAACACTCTGACCCGTTTTGCCGCACAGAATGCCGGCCTGGGCGAGCTGTCCGACAGCCTGAATGGTACCACTTCTCTGGCCATCTGCCAGAACGACCCCATCGCTCCCATGCGTGTCATCAACAAGTTCGCCAAGCAGTTCAATGGTGAGAAGTTCATCATCAAGGCGGGCTTTATGGATGGCAAGATCCTGCCCCTGAACGAGATCATCGCCCTGGCTGACCTGCCCTCCAAGGAGGTCCTGCAGGCTCAGGTCCTGGGCACCATGCTGGCTCCCATCACCAGCCTGGCTATCGTCCTGAAGGCCATTGCCGAGAAGGACGGCGCCCCCGCCGAGGCCGCTGCCGAATAATCGGCCGGCACACACCAATTCAAAAACAAACAACATTTTAGGAGGTACATTTATTATGGCTACCGAGAAAATCACTGCTCTGATTGAAGAAGTCAAGGGCCTGACCGTGCTGGAGCTGTCCGAGCTGGTCCACGCTCTGGAGGAAGAGTTCGGCGTTTCCGCCGCTGCTATGGCTGCTCCCGCCGCTGCCGGCGCTGCCGCTCCTGCTGCTGAGGAGAAGACCGAGTTTGACGTGATCCTGGCCAGCTTCGACGCTGCTGCTAAGATCAAGGTCATCAAGGTCGTCCGCGAGATCACCGGCCTGGGCCTGGCTGAGGCCAAGGCTGTTGTCGAGGGCGCTCCCAAGGCTCTGAAGGAGGGCGTCTCCAAGGAGGATGCCGAGGCTCTGAAGGCTCAGCTGGAAGAGGCCGGCGCCAAGGTCGAGCTGAAGTAATTCAACTTTCACCACCAGAACACAAATCCCCCAACCATTCGGTTGGGGGATTTGTTTTTTGCAAAAAATATGATAAAATAAAGAAAAAGGAGGCGGACGTGATGACGGATCAACAGTTGGTAGCCAAGGCCTTTGAGATGCTGGAGCGTTCCTATGTGCCCTATTCCTGCTTTCCGGTGGGGGCGGCCCTGCTGTGCGCGGACGGAACGGTGTTTACAGGCTGTAACGTGGAAAATGCCGCCTATGGCTCCACCATCTGCGCCGAGCGCACCGCTGTACTCAAGGCGGTGAGTGAGGGACATAAGGACGACTGGCAGGCCATCGCCATCGCCGGAAGGGGAGAGGACTACTGCTGGCCCTGCGGCTCCTGCCGCCAGATGCTTTATGAGTTTGCGCCGGACCTGAAGGTGCTGGTGGCCCGGGGGAATGGGGACTTTGTGGAAACCACGCTGTCCGAACTCATGCCTCATGGCTTTGGGCCGAAATCGCTGAAGTGATTATTGCGAGGAAAAGTGTTGACAAACGGCGAAAATCTGCTATAATCAGCAGACGGTAAAGCGTTTGCTTTGCCCCAAGTAAATAGCCTTATCAAGAGCGGTGGAGGGAACGGCCCGATGAAGCCCGGCAACCTGCGTGGACGCAAGGTGCCAAATCCGGCGGTAGTGTATCGAAAGATGAGGGTGCATCAACATCAAACGCTCCGCTAACGCGGAGCGTTTTTCGTACCCAACCAGAAAGGAGAACAAATCATGGCAAAAAGACTTTTTACTTCTGAATCTGTTACCGAGGGGCATCCCGACAAGATCTGCGACCAGATCTCTGACGCGGTGCTGGACGCGATCCTTGCGCAGGATCCTCAGGCCCGCGTGGCCTGTGAGACCACGGTGACCACCGGCCTTGTCCACGTGATGGGCGAGATCACTACCGACTGCTACGTGGACATTCCCAAGACCGTGCGTCAGGTGGTGCGGGACATTGGCTATGACCGGGCCAAGTTTGGCTTTGACTGCGATACCTGCGCGGTCATCACATCCATTGACGAGCAGTCCGCCGACATCGCCATGGGTGTGGACAAGTGTCTGGAGGCCAAGCAGGGTGAGCAGGACGACGGCCTGGACAACGGCGCCGGAGACCAGGGTATGATGTTCGGATATGCCTGCAACGAGACCGAGGAGCTTATGCCCCTGCCCCTGTCCATGGCCCAGAAGCTGGCCAAGCAGCTTACCGATGTGCGCAAGCAGGGAAAGGTGGACTACCTGCGCCCCGATGGCAAGACCCAGGTGACCGTGGAGTATGACGAAAATGATTGCCCCAAGCGTGTGGACGCGGTGGTAGTGTCTACCCAGCACAGCCCCGAGGTGGAGCTGGAGCAGATCCGAAAGGATATGGTGGAGCTGGTCATCAAGCCCATTATTCCAGCTGACCTGATGGATGCGGACACCAAGATCTACGTCAATCCCACCGGACGCTTCGTCATCGGTGGCCCTCAGGGCGACTCCGGTCTGACCGGCCGTAAGATCATTGTGGATACTTACGGTGGTGTCGGCCGTCATGGCGGCGGTGCATTCTCCGGGAAAGATCCCACAAAGGTAGACCGTTCCGCTTGTTATGCCGCTCGCTATGTGGCAAAAAATATCGTGGCATCGGGTC
>JAFVVH010000055.1 GCA_017502285.1 Oscillospiraceae bacterium
GATATTCTTTGTGTTTTCCGGCTCCTGCCGAGAAGTCAGTGCAACTGTGAGCATACTTTGCTCATAGTAGTAATCTGGAAAGTATTTCCCATCGTAGATCTGGTCCAGCTTCATGCCGTTGTCATAGACCACACCGTAGCGCGTGATTGCTCCACCTCCGCCGTCAATGAGCAGAATTGCAGTTTCCATACCATCCAGATTCTCCATCTCCTCCGCGCCAACACACCCGCCGTGGGTATTCATATAGTGGTCTCGGCCAATCTGCTCCAACTTAGAGAAGTCTGAAATAACCGTTACCTGCTGACAACAGAAGGTTAGATTGATAAGGTCTTTCAATTCAAACAGTTCCAGCTTACTTGCCATTGCCTGGAACTGTGCGGCCTCGTCAACATCGAAGCTCTCCAGTCGCTTGGCCAAATAATCCAGCTCATCCAGATTAACGCAAAGGTTTTCCGAATTTTTCAAGACCGTAAGGTCGCTGTCAACCGACATTACTTTACAATCTTTTTTGAACGGATTACCTATCTTCAGCGCCTTTACCAACTCCATGCACTGATCATAATGCTCTTTTGGGATGGGGAACGGAATGGTCGCTGCGCCATATTCCGGGTGGTCCGCATTACTCAGTACCGCACTTATCATCATCTTTTCCAACTCCTTCATAAAACTTTTTCATTGTGTCCCGCATACAGTGTCCGTCCCTGCTCCAGCAGATAAAGCCATGTCCCGGATATGGACAACCCTCACAGTGGGTGAACAACGAACATACAGGGTTTTCCTCTGGTGTTCTCGCCGAGTCAGGGACTCGTACATCTCGACATTCGGGTGTGATCATGTAGCTCATCTTTTTCCTCCTGAAACGAAAAAAGCGCCGGAGTCTTATTTCTAAAACTCCGGCGCTTTCCAATAGTATATTACATTTTTGGTTCCTGTCCGTAGCCAGGGTCTACGGTGTGCTGGTCCTGCTCTCGGATTCGGTCCATGATATCAGGCATTCCGCTCTTGATCTGTTCCTGCACGCTCTTGATGCACTTCTCCTGTTCGTAGGTCAAATCGAAGCCTGCATCCAACGTGTCGGAACAGCATCGATATATCTCGATGAGCTGCTCGTCCTTGAAGAGCTGCTGTTCGGAAATCAGGCCGGACCGCGTGGCGAAATCCCGCTTGGCTTCCTCGTAGTTTCCGGTGAAGTAGTGGCCGTGAGACACACCTTTACGGTCATAATCCCAATCCCAAGTGACAAACTGGACTCCGAATTTACTGTTCGTTCCGGCCAGCACTGTGCCATTGAAGTCAGCCAGTATCCTATAGTCGCCAGTCAGGTCATTTGCCTTGAGATGGCACGCCTGCTCCATCTGCCGCATATACTCAGCAGTGGTACTAACAATCTCGTAGGCTTTGTCCTTTGCGGTCACACGCTCCGGGGTAGAGATGTTTTCTCCTCGGTAGGTAATACCGCCGACCTCGCTGACTTCACAGAGCGGCTCATCGTCGAACCAGACCCCCAGCGTGCCGCTAACAATCGTTTCCGCACGGAACCCCTCGCGATTGAGAGCCAGGGCAGTTTCTGTAAAGTACCTTTTCTTTTCCTCTGCCTTCATAGTAACAACTCCTTCTGATGAAATGAGAAAGCCGGAGTCTACTTATTTGTAGACTCCGGCCTGATTTGAGTACTATATTCAAGTGTCCGACCTCATGGGTGTGGCGGGTATGAGAAAAACCACAAGGCGTTGACCTTGTGGTTTATCGTTGGTGGAGATAAGCGGGATCGAACCGCTGACCTCTTGAATGCCATTCAAGCGCTCTCCCAGCTGAGCTATACCCCCACATGGAGTGATTTGCCACTATGAGGCAAATCCCATAATTATTAAATTAAGAAAGGCGAGAACAAATCAAGCAGGAAAGGGATGAAAACCGAGCGATGTTCGGCTTGGTTGATACTTTATCAACCATGTCGCCGACATCGCGAAGCGATGGAGGCGACCGCGAAAATTTTTAGGAATTACTGTGGAAATGAGGTGTGGCTCACCAGACATTGCGCTCTCCCAGCTGAGCTATACCCCCATATATGACGCATCATCGACCTTTTCGGCCTCAGCGCAAGTAGTATCTTAGCAGATACTATTTCGTTTGTCAACTATTTTTTTAGAAAAACACCGTCCAAAATGGACGGTGTTTTTCTCACTTCATATTTTTCTTATAGATAAGATTCAGGCCTTTGAGCAGCAGATCCCGCTCCAGCTTGATGTCCCGCCTGCACAGAGGGCAGACAAACTGGGCCATACCGCCGGTAGCCACCACAGTGGTGGGATAGCCAAGTTCCTCCTCTACCCGCTGGATCATACCGTCCAGCATGGCTGCTGCTCCGTACATAACACCGCTGCGCATACAATCCACAGTGTTCTTGCCAATGACCTTCTTCGGGCGGTCCAGCTGAATGCCGGGCAGCTGGGAAGCACGGTTGGTCAGCGCTTCCAGCGAGATACGCACACCGGGAATAATACAACCGCCCAGATAGACGTTCCCCTTATCAACCACCTCAATGGTGGTTGCGGTACCCAGATCCAGCAGAGTCAGAGGCGGCTCGTACTCCGCCAGTGCGGCCACCGCGATCACGATGCGGTCGCTGCCCACCTGCGAGGGGCTGTCCACATGGATATTCAGTCCGGTCTTGATGCCGGGGCCCACCACGATGGGGGCCTTTCCGGTGACCTTCATCACACCGGTATGCACCGAATTGAACACAGGGGGCACTACGGAGGAAATAATGCAGTCATGCAGATCGCTAACCTTGACCCCGAACAGCCCCAGCATGTTCTTGATCTCCGCGCCGTACTGGTCGGAGGTCTTGACCCGCTCAGTAGCAATGCGGGCCTCAAAGACGATCTTATCGTCCTCAATACCGCCAATAACGATGTTGGTATTACCAATGTCTATGGCAAGCAGCATAATTTCCGCTCCTTTATCGTTTCAGAACCTTCAGCAAAGCCTTGCCGATCACGGTGACAAGAATCAGGGCCACCATGGCCTCGATCACACCCGTACCAGTGACCACGCTCATCACAAAATCATAAAACGCTTCCATGGCAATGTTCTTGGCCGCGGCATATTCTGCCCGGAACAGGAACAGGATGCTGAACATCACCGCGATGGTGTTGGTCATGGACCCCACAAAGCCCACCACGGGCAACGCAATGTAATCGCTGACCCGCAGTTTCTTCAGTCCCAGCCACAGCCAGCCGGCCACCACACCAATAAAGATGCGGCAACCTACGCTGACCCAGACCGCCTTCACAGCGCCCACAAGTCCGGTGGTGCTCAGAAACGGGGAAAAGCACATGGATGTGGCCACCGGAGCAATGGTGTTGCTGATCAACGAGCAGATACCAAATACACCGCCCAGCAGTCCGCCGGCCAGAGGCCCCAGCAGGACCGCCCCGATGATAACAGGGATGTGGGTGGTGGTCGCTTTGATGACCGGAAGCTGGATCAGCCCCAGCGGGGTGTTGGCCAGCAGCACGACGATGGCTGCCATCATGGCCACCGCCGCCATCCAGCGGGTGTTCTTTGTCTTATGCTTCATATTAAATTACCTCCTGCTGTCACTCCCCATCCGGGGATGCAACGCAAACTGTCCCGTCAAGCTATTGCCGGGCGGAAATATTATACAGGAAAGTCATGGGAATTTCAATATACTGCAAAGCACATCTTCCATTTCTCTTTTTCAGACAAAAACTTCCCGCTTACTCTTGCATTTGTGAAACAATTATGGTATAAATACCTTTAGTCCAAACGCAAGGAACAGGAAAATAGCGAGTTTTCGCTCGGCAGAGAGAGGCGGCCACCGGCTGAAAGCCGCCTTGGAGCGTGTCGCTTGGTTCGCCTGGGAGCGGCTGTGGAGACACAGACGGCCCGCCCGCCGTTACCGGGGCAAGAGTGCGCGTAGATTACGCGAATGCGGGTGGTACCGCGGAAGGTTTGCCTTTCGTCCCAAAACTGGGATGGAGGGCATTTTTGTTTGCCTTCCCCCAACAGTAAATTACATCTGAAAGGATGAACACCATGAAAGAACAGTTAGCAAAGATCCGTTCCGAGGCTCTGGCCGCCTTCGAAGCCGCCAAGGACTCTGCTCAGCTGGACGCGCTGCGCGTACAGTATCTGGGCAAAAAGGGCGAGCTGACCGGCGTGCTCAAAATGATGGGTAAACTGTCCGCCGAAGATCGCCCCGCCATGGGCCAGCTGGCCAACGAGGTGCGCGCCGCGCTGGAAGCCGCCATCGAGGAAACCTCCAAAAAGCTTGCCGAGGCTGCTCTGGTGCAGCAGCTCAAGGACGAGGCCGTGGACGTGACCATCCCCGGCACCGAAGTCAAGATGGGCCATAAGCACCCCATGTATATCGCCCTGGACGAGATCAAGGATATTTTCGTGGGTATGGGCTTTACCGTGCTGGACGGTCCCGAGGTAGAGTTGGCCGAGTACAACTTCGACCGTCTGAATGCCGAGGAGGGCCACCCCTCCCGCGACTGGTCCGACACCTTCTACTTTGACGAGGACAGCCGTGTCATGCTGCGCTCCCAGACCAGCCCCATGCAGGTGCGCGCCATGGACACCATGGAACTGCCTATCCGCATCGTGGCCCCCGGCCGTGTGTACCGCAAGGATGAGGTGGACGCCACCCACTCCCCCATGTTCCATCAGGTGGAGGGCATGGTCATCGACAAGGGCGTGACCATGGCCGACCTGAAGGGCACTCTGAACACCGTGGTGGAGCAGTTGTACGGCGCGGGCACCAAGACCCGGTTCCGCCCCCACCACTTCCCCTTTACCGAGCCCTCCTGCGAGATGGACGTGCAGTGCCACAAATGCGGCGGCGTTGGCTGCCCCACCTGTAAGGGCGAGGGCTGGATCGAATTGCTGGGCGCCGGTATGATCCACCCCAAGGTGCTGCAGATGGCCGGCATCGACACCGAGATCTATTCCGGTTGGGCCTGCGGCATCGGTCTGGAGCGCACCGCCATGCGCCGGTTCAAGATCGCCGACCTGCGCCTGATCTTCGAAAACGATATTCGTTTCCTCGAGCAATTCTAAGAAGGGAGAGTATGAACAATGAATCTGAGCAGAAAATGGCTGAGCGAGTTTGTCACTGTTGATGCCTCCGACAAAGAGTTTGCCGAGGCAATGACTCTGTCCGGCTCCAAGGTGGAGGTCACCGAGTATCTGGGCGCTGAAATTTCCAATGTTGTGGTGGGCAAGGTGCTGTCCATGGAGCGCCACCCCGACTCCGACCACATGTGGGTGTGCCAAATCTGCGTGGGCAACCCCGACGAGCCCGTGCAGATCGTCACCGGCGCGTGGAACGTCCACGTAGGCGACATGGTGCCCGTGGCCAAGCACAAGTCCACCCTGCCCGGCGGCATCAAGATCGAAAAGGGCAAGCTGCGCGGCGTGCCCTCCAACGGCATGCTGTGCGGTTTGAGCGAGCTGGGTCTGGACGAGCGTGATTTCCCCTATGCCGTTATCACTGCCGCCGCCATTCTGGGCGACTACAAGCCCCTCGACCCCGAAAAGCCCTCCATCCCCGCTGACATTCAGCCCGGCCACAAGATCTACGGCCCTGTGGTGGCCGCTAAGGTGGTGGGCGTGGAAAATGCCGGTGTGAACCTGTGGACGGTCACTGTTAACGACGGTGCCGCCGACACCGCCGTCACCACCCCATGCCAGAACCTGCACGAGGGCGATCTGGTTGCCTATAACACCAAATCCGCCTCCATTTGCACTTTGGCTGACCTGCATGCCGAGCAGGCCGAGTTCCCCCACTGCATTCCCGACGGCATCTTTATCCTCCACGAGGAGGGTATTTCCTGCGGCGACGACCTGAAGCCTGTCATCGGCGCGGATGACCACGTGGTGGAGTTCGAAATCACCCCCAACCGCCCCGACTGCCTGTCCGTCATCGGCTTGGCCCGCGAGGCAGCCGGCACCTTCAATGTGGATCTGCGCCTGCACACCCCCGTGGTCAAGGGCGGCGCTCAGGGCAACCTGTCCGAACTGCTGGACGTGGAGACTCCCGCCGACGACCTGTGTCCCCGCTACACCGCCCGCATGGTCCGCAACGTGAAGATCGCTCCCTCCCCCAAGTGGATGCGTGAGCGGCTGCGCGCCATGGGTGTGCGCCCCATCAACAACATCGTGGACATCACCAACTACGTCATGCTGGAGTACGGCCAGCCCATGCACGCGTTTGACTACCGCTACGTCAAGGGCGGCAAGATCGTGGTCCGCCGTGCCGAGGACGGCGAGGAACTGACCACCCTGGACGGCAACGTGCGCAAGCTGAACTCCTCCATGCTGGTCATCGCCGACGACACCCGCGCGGTGGGTCTGGCCGGCATCATGGGCGGCCTGAACAGCGAGATCGTGGAGGACACCGTGGACGTGGTCTTTGAGTCGGCCAACTTCAACGGCACCTGCATCCGCAAGACCGCTCTGGCTCTGGGCATGCGCACCGAAGCCAGTGCCAAGTTCGAAAAGGGTCTGGACATCCTGAACACCCTGCCCGCCGTTGACCGAGCCTGCGAGCTGGTGGAAATGCTGGGCGCGGGCGAAGTGTTGGACGGTGTCATCGACATCCTCAACTATGTTCCCAACCCCAAGACGCTGGAGCTGCGGGCCGACAAGATCAACGAGCTGCTGGGCACCGACGTGTCCAAGGATGAGATGGTGCGCATCCTGCGCAAGCTGGACTTCGTGGTGGATGGCGACAAGGTCACCGTCCCCTCCTTCCGCGGCGATGTGGAGCACTACTCCGACCTTGCTGAGGAAGTGGCCCGTTTCTTCGGCTACAACAACATTCCCTGCACCCTCATGCGGGGCCAGACCACTCTGGGCGGCTATTCCGAGTCCCAGAAGCTGGAGCAGACTTTGGGCAGCGTGTGCCGTACCTGCGGCTATGACGAGATCATCACCTACTCCTTCATCAGCCCCACCTACTATGACAAGATCCGCTGGGCAGCCGACGATGCCCGCCGCGCCTCCTTCAAGATCCTGAATCCTCTGGGCGAGGACACCTCCATCATGCGCACCACCGTGCTGCCCTCCATGCTGGAGATTCTGACCCGCAACTATAACTTCCGCAACAAGGCCGCCAAGCTGTACGAAGTGGGCCGCATCTACCTGCCCGGCGGTGAGGACGGTCTGGCCGACGAGCGCAAGGTGCTGTCCATCGGTGCTTACGGCGCAGATATGGACTTCTTCGCCATGAAGGGTGTCATTACTGCGGTGCTGTCCGGCATCCGTGCCGAGGACGTCAGCTTCGAGGCCGTCACCGACAATCCCTCCTACCACCCCGGCCGCTGTGCCAAGGTGCTGGTCAAGGGCGAGGAGATCGGCGTGTTCGGTCAGATCCATCCTCTGGCGGCCCAGAACTACGGTGTGGACGCCGAGCTGTACTGCGCCGAGCTGTCCTTCGACGCGCTCATGAACGCAAAGGGTGCGGACACGGTGTACGTGCCCCTGCCCAAGTTCCCCGCCGTCACCCGCGATATCGCCGTGGTGTGTGACGAGGCCGTCACCGTGGGTCAGCTGGAGGCCGCCATTCGCAAGGGTGGTAAGGCTCTGCTCAAGGAGGTCGCCCTGTTCGATATCTACCGCGGCAAGGGCGTGGACGAGGGCAAGAAGTCCGTAGCCTTTAATCTGGTCCTGCGGGCCGATGATCGCAGCCTGACCGCTGAAGAAGCAGACGCGGATGTGAAGGCTGTTCTGGAAGCCTTGTCCAAGGAATGCGGTGCTGTCCTTCGCTAAGCAACCTTCAACAATGAAATACGCATCCCAAAAGCTTCCCCTCGGGGGGGAAGCTGGCGAGCGCAGCGAGACTGATGAGGGGGCAATCAACCGGGATTTTCCGGCATCGCCCCCTCATCCGGCCCTTCGGCCCACCTTCCCCCCAGGGGGAAGGTTTTTTATTTGGTTTTTCCCTATGATTCTTCCGCTATATACTGTTCTTCCGCTTCCTGTTGGGCGACAATGAGCCGCTGGCGGGCCAAACCGTAGTTGTCCTCCTCCATGTGTTCCAACGCATCGGCCACCGCCCCAAACAATTTAAAGTATAGCGCCTGATAATTTGGCATAAAATCACCTCACGCCCTTATTCTAAGGGATTATCCCTTAAAATGCAATATGGGATATTCCCTTAACCCATAATATCTTCGGGTGATGTTTATGTATCAGCTTCGTATACGTGATTTGCGCGAGGACCGTGACCTGTCTCAGAAAGAGCTTGCCGTCCTGCTGGATGTTCACCAGACCACATATTCGGATTATGAATTGGGCAATCTGAATGTGCCTATTCCTGCCCTGCACAAACTTGCCGACTTCTACGGTGTCAGCGTGGATTATCTGCTGGGCCGCACTGCGGTAAAAACTCCCTATCCCAAAAAGTAATACACCTTTTACCCCACCGTCTTTGACGGTGGGGTTTTTCATGCCGCCCAGCCGCATTGTAATTCAGCCCCTTTGGTGATATAATAATACCATCCTGTTTTAACGGAGGCACAACATGTTCTACTGGGACTCCACCTATTTTCTCGTGCTCATCGGCGCGGTCATTTCCCTGATCGCCTCGTCCAACGTCACACGCACCTTCAACAAATTTAAAACCGTTCCCAACGCACGCAGGCTCACCGCCGAGGCAGTGGCCGCCAACATCCTGCGTCTGTCCGGCATCACCGACGTGCGCATCGAACCCATCAAGGGCAACCTCACCGACCACTACTCCCCCACGGAAAAGGTACTGCGCCTGTCCGACAGCGTGTACGGTCAGACCTCCGTGGCCGCGCTGGGTGTGGCCGCCCACGAGTGCGGCCATGCCATCCAGCACCATGTGGGCTACGCGCCCCTGAAGCTGCGCTCCCTGTCCGTGCCTGCAGCCAACTTCGGCGCCAAGCTGTCATGGCCGCTCATTCTCATCGGCATCCTGATGGGCAACACCGGGCTTGCTCAGGCGGGTGTACTGCTGTTTTCCTTCGTGGTAGCCTTTCAGCTCATCACCCTGCCGGTGGAGTTCAATGCTTCCCGCAGAGCCATGAGCATCCTGCGGGATGCCAATATCCTGTATGGCGAGGAACTGACCGGAGCGCAAAAGGTACTGTCCGCCGCCGCTCTGACCTACGTGGCCGCCGTGGCCTCCAGCCTGCTGCAGCTGCTGCGGCTGGTGCTGCTGACTCGCAGAAGCAGGCGCTGACCCTATGAAAAATGAGGATGTCCACCGGACATCCTCATTTTTTATTCTCTTACAGCAGGTTTTCCAGTTCTTCTGGGGTAAAGGAAAGCACGCCTTTCTCTTTGGCGGCCTGCCAGCCGTCGTAATACGCCTGCATATCCCCCGGTGCGGCAGGGTCAAACCAGTCCCGCTGTCCCGGATTTTCATAGTCGAGATAATAGACCCGCTGGAGGGTTTCCCCAGCCTTGGTCACATAGGTCACATGGGTATAGTACCCTTTCTCCTTGACCCATGCCATCTCCACCGCAGTCACCCGCTGGATGTTGTCCCGCTCCTCCTGAAGCATCAGGTGAACGGACTGCTCCGCCACACTCTGGGGATCCGTTCGGTCTCCTTGGGGCAGCAGAAACACAAGTGCCGCCACGATGGCCACAAACGCGATTCCTGCGGCGGCCAGAAACAGTAACGTTTTGGGTCGGGCAGGAATGGGAATAAGTAGCATATGGTCCTGGGTATGAGCAAATTCATGCATATGGTCCTCATTAAAGTCGGCTACTCTCATACTATCCCTCCTTCGCAGCTTACTTCGTTAATATTTTAACATATTCATTTTCCCGTGTCAACACATTTATATGCTGATCGCCACAGCCTCCGCCACGCGAATACCGTCCACGGCGGCGGATACGATGCCGCCGGCATAGCCTGCGCCCTCACCGCAGGGAAACAGTCCCCGCACAGCGGACTGACAGGTCTCATCCCGGATGATGCGCACCGGGGAGGAAGACCGGGTCTCCACACCCGTCAGCACCGCCTCCGGGTGGGCAAAGCCCCGCAGCTTGCGGTCCAGCAGAGGGACGGCCCCCCGCAGGGTGTCGGTCACATAGTCGGGCAGACAGCCCTCCATCCGCGTCCACGTCACACCGGGGCGATAAGTGGGCAGGATGCTCCCCGCCCCCTCCGAAGGTCGGTCAGCCAGAAAATCACCTACCAGCTGGGCCGGGGCAAACCAATTCTCCCCTCCCAACTTATAGGCCGCCTGCTCCCACTGCTCCTGAAAGCGTACACCGGCCAGCGCATCGCCGCCGGGGAAATCGGCCGGGCCGACCCCCACCAGAAATCCGCCGTTGATATTCGCGCCGTCCCGGGCACGCAGACTCATGCCGTTGGTCACAAGCTGTCCCGGCTCACTGGCGGCGGCCACCACCTGTCCACCAGGGCAAACACAGAAGGAAAAGGCCGAGCGTCCGTTGGGCAAATGGCAGGCCAGCTTATAGTCCGAGGGGGGCAGCTGCTCCCATGCCGGGCCGTACTGACGCAGGCTTACCGCCTTTTGGCTGTGTTCGATGCGCACACCGATGGCAAAGGGCTTCTGTTCCATGGGCACACCAACCTGCTCCAGCATGCGGAAGGTATCCCGGGCAGAATGTCCGGGGGCAACCACTAACGCTTTACATGGCATGTCATATCTGCCGCTTGGTCCCTCAACGGTGATACTTTCCACTCCGTCAGCCCCTGCTTTTATACCGCACAGCCTGCTTTCAAAGCGCACGTCGCAGCCCAGTTCCATCAGCTCCTGCCGCACACTTTTCACCACGTCCCGCAGCACGTCCGTGCCGATGTGAGGCTTATGAGACCAGACCACATCCTCCGGCGCGCCGTGGGCCACCAGCGTGTCCAGTACGGCACTGATGCGTCCGTCGTGGGTGCCGGTGGTCAGCTTGCCGTCAGAGAATGTACCTGCGCCGCCTTCGCCAAACTGCACGTTGGAGGTCGGGTCCAGCGGTCCGCCCTTCCAGAAGGACTCCACGTTCCGGGTGCGCTCCTCTACCCTGCGGCCCCGCTCCAGCACGATGGGCGGCAGACCGGCCCGGGCCAGAAACAGCGCGGCAAACAGGCCCGCAGGGCCCATTCCCACCACCACAGGCGGGATACCGCCCTTGCGCCGCACAGCGGGGAATTCATAAGGCTGGGGCGCGTACAACGCCGCCTTGGAATTGCCTGCCCCCCGAAGCACCGCTTCCTCCCGGGCCACGGTCACATCCACAGTGTATACGTAGTGCACATCGTTCTTGTTGCGTGCGTCGATGGACTGCCGGGCAACGGTCATTTCCTCAATAGCGCCGGGCTTAATATTCAGCGCGCGGGCCGCGCGTTTTTTCAGTTGTTCCATGTCGCCGTTCAGGGGCAGGACAAGGTCGCGGACTCGAATCATGGCGCTCACCTCTCAGCTTGGTAAGTTCAGTTTACCACACAGCAACGAAAAAAGAAAGCGGCTCGCCAAGGCGAGCCGCTCGAGGCTGTCAAAAAACACGGAACATGCTCTTCGACGGGAAGGAAGATAGTGTGAAAGAAACCCAGGAGGGGTGTCTTTCGCGTTCAATCAAACCAAATTTTGAACTTTTTTAAAGGTTCAAAATTTGCAACAGCTTGTCGAAAAGACTTTTCGACAAGCTGAAGCGGCCCGCAGATGCGGGCCGCTCCTTTATCAGTAATTCATCTGCTTTCTTCTGGACAAGTTCATGGTTCCGTCCTGCATGGCATCCAGACTTTCCAGACTCTTTCCGGTGCCGTAAGCCACGCAGGAGATGGCATCGTCGGCCACGTGGGTCTGGATTCCGGTGTGGGACTCGATGAGTTTGTCAAAGCCCCACACAAGGCTGCCGCCGCCGGTCATAACGATACCGTTGGTGGAGATGTCGGCCACCAGTTCGGGGGGAGTGCGCTCCAGAACACCGTGGATGGCCTCCAGAATGTGGCCGGAGACCTCCTCAAAGGCCTCGGTGGTCTCGCTGGAGGAAACGGTGAACTCACGGGGCAGACCGGTCATCAGACAGCGGCCCTTGATCTGCATGGAGACCTCCTCCGGGCGGGGGAAGACGCAGCCAATGGTCATCTTCAGTTCCTCGGCAGTACGCTCGCCGATGAGCACGTTGTACTTGCGGCGGATGTACTTGATGATGGCTTCGTCAAACTTGTCGCCGCCAGTCTTGATGGAGGCGGACTCCACCACGCCGGACAGGGAAATGACCGCAATGTCAGCAGTGCCGCCGCCGATGTCCACGATCATATGGCCGTCGGGCTTGGCGATGTCGATTCCGGCGCCGATGGCGGCGGCAACGGGCTCTTCGATCAGATAGACCTTGCGTGCACCGGCCTGAATACCCGCGTCGATGACGGCGCGCTCTTCCACTTCGGTAATGCCGGAGGGCACGCAGATAATGAGCCGGGGCTTGAACACGCTCACATTGCTCACCTTCTTGATGAACTCCTTGAGCATGCGCTCAGTCATGTCGTAGTCAGAGATCACACCCTCGCGCAGGGGGCGCATTGCAACGATGTTGCCGGGGGTACGGCCCAGCATAGCCTGAGCGTCGGAGCCTACCTTGAGCAGCTTGCCGGTGTTTCGGTCCATGGCCACCACGGATGGCTCACGCAGTACCACGCCCTTGCCCTTGATGTAAACCAGAATGGTGGCAGTACCAAGGTCGATACCAATATCCTTGCTGAAAAGTCCGCTGAAAATTCCCATAATCACACACACCTGTCCGTTTCGCTTGTCAGCGTAATGATTTTATCCAAATGGGGCGGGCAATATCCGCACTCCACTTCTTTGCCCGAATATTATATCGGTTTCTCCGGCGCATTTCAACCGCAATTTGTGAACATTTGCATAAATTATCCGTGGGCATCCCCGGAGGTCATGGCCATCGTGACGCAAGTCACCTGCTTTGCCCCTGCGGTGAGCAGCATCCGGGCGCACTCGGACAGGGTGGCTCCGCTGGTCATCACGTCATCCACCAGCAAAACACGCTTGCCCTGCACCTGTTCAGGACAACGCACAGCATAGGCACCCAACACGTTGGCCCGCCGCTCGCTGGCGCTTTTCAGGGAGGATTGTGGGTTTGTGTGACGCTTCTTCCGCAAAAGCGGCTGGCAGGGCATGTCCAGCTCTGCCGCCAGCCCCTCTGCCAGCAGTTGGGCCTGATCGTAGCCGCGCCTGTATCGCCGCCACCAGCTGACGGGCGCCCACGTGAGCACATCAAACTCGCCGTCCAACCGATCGGCCACGCATTGGGCCATCAGGGCGACATAGGGCCGGGTATAGGCGCGCACACCGGAAAACTTGAAGCGGTGGTGACTTTCGCGCACCTTATCCCGATACCACAGGGGCGCCACACAGACAGTAAAGAACTCACCCTTTCGCTCTCCCGACTTTCCCTGTGTCCACGGCAGGTCGCGCTGGCAATCCGGGCACAGCAAAGTCTGCCCCTTCTCCAGCAGACTGTCGCAGAAGGGACATTTGGGCGGAAAGAGCAGGTCAAGAAGGACGGAAGAAACGTTCAATCTTCCAGATCCTCCGGGGTAATGGGGCCGTGCTCTTTTTCAAAATCGCGGATGCACTTGTTAAACAGGTGCATTGCCAAACTATTGACTGTTCTGTCATCGTACTTTGCGATATACACCAGTTTTTTGTGTATCTCTGGTGAAACCCGCAAGCCGACATATTTGATCTCGTTCATATGACCACATCCTCAATGCACGCACCTGCGTGCTATTTGAGTTTATGGTATCTTTGTCCCCTTTTGTCGAGTTCATTATGCACACAATCGCGCGCACTATTTATATCAAAAAAACTCCCCTTGCCGTGGGAGGTGTGAATTAAATAGGTGCTTTATGCGATCAAATCTTCTCCATATCTTCCGGTTTAATCGGTCCGTTGGCTTTTTCAAACTCCCGAACACACCGTTGCATCAAATGCAAGATCTGCCCGCTCATCGTACGACCTTCCGCTCCAGCCACATATTGAAACCTATCATGCAGTTCCGTATTCATGCGGATACTTAAGTGGACTTTCTCTCTTTCCATGTTTCTCCCTCCCTTTAATTGTATTTCGCCCTGCGGGGCGAGTTCCTTTGCAACGATGCAAAGGAACCAAAAATCGCCGGGGGTGGACACGATGAAACTGCGGCGCATCCGCCTTGTTTCATATGCTGTCCATCCCCCCGCCCCCCATCACAGGGAACGCATTACCGTTAATCGTGCCGCGTTTCCGGCGCGCAAAATCTGAGTGGTCTATGCGATTTTATCCGGGGCGCCCTGCCCCTGCTTCCATCAAAGTTTGTTTGCTATGCGCATTTTTATTGCCGCGCCTTCGTGTCCAAGCTACGGCAGTTTTCCGATGCTTGTAAGGGTAGGCTACTCACTCGCCCTGCAAAGCGAAATCCTCTTAATTTCCAGAAATCATCGCCAGTCGTGCCCGCAGGCCGGAATAGCGCCGGGTCTGGCGGTCATTTTCCACCATGCGTGCCACCACATTTTCGTCGCCCACGATAATAAACAGCTCTCTGGCGCGGGTGATTGCGGTATACAGCACCCCGCGGGTCAACAGCATGGGCGCTCCATCCACAGCGGCCAGAATCACCGCCCGGTACTCACTGCCCTGCGCCTTATGTACTGTAACGGCATAGGCCGGCTCCAGCTCCCCCAGCATATCCGGGGTATACTCCACCTGCCGTCCGTCAAAGTCCACGGTAATGGTCTCGCCCTTTGGCGCTACGGCGATGATGCGTCCGATGTCTCCGTTGAACACGCCCATGCCGGAGTTGCCGCTGTCCGGCTCCCGCCAAAGTACGTCGTAGTTGTTCCTGACCTGCATCACCCGGTCGCCCAGACGGAAGATATATTCCCCAAACCGCCGCTCCTCCTTATCCTCCCGGGCGGGATTCAGGGCATCCTGCAGCGCCCGGTTCAGGGCCGCAGTACCCGTTCCCCGCCGCCGGGTGGGAGACAGCACTTGGATCTGGTCGGTAGGGATACCCATGCGCTCCGGCAGCCTCCGTCGGCACAGGTCCACAATGGTATCCGCCGCGGCCACAGGGTCCCGGCGGCTGAGGAAGAAGAAATCGTTGTCATTGGCCCGCAGGTCAGGCATTTGGCCTGCGTTGACCATATGGGCGGTGCGCACAATGGCGCTTTGGGCCGCCTGACGGAAAATCTGGGTCAGCCGCACCGTGGGCACAGCCCGGCTGCGGATCAGGTCGGCAAAGACACAACCCGGTCCCACCGAGGGCAGCTGGTCCGGGTCGCCCACCAGAACCAGCCGGCAGTCCTCTCCCAGTGCATCCAGCAGTGCCGCCATCAGCGATACGTCCACCATGGAAGCCTCATCCACGATGACCGCATCCGCCTGCAGCGGCTCATCCGCGTTTCTGCTGAATACCAGTCGCCCGCTGTACGGGTCAAAGCCCGTCTCCAGCAGGCGGTGGATGGTGGCCGCCTCCGTGCCGCACAGCTCGCCAAGCCGCTTGGCCGCCCGTCCGGTGTGCGCGGCAAGAGCGGTGTCCATGCCCATGCTCTCAAACAGAGCCAGCACCCCCCGCAGAGTAGTGGTCTTACCTGTACCGGGGCCGCCTGTGAGCAGCATGACCTGACTTTGGGCCGCCAGCTCCACCGCTTCCACCTGCTGGGGAGCATAGGTCATCCCCTGCCGCCGCTGGATGTCTTTCAAAATGGTTTTTATGTTCTTGGAGACCGGGGGATGCTGCTCACTCATGATGCTCAGTCGCTGAGCCACATAGCTTTCCGCCGCATACAGGTCGGCAAGGTAAACTGCCGTTTCCCCTGCCACTTCGTCCTGCACCACCTCGTCCCGGGTCAGGAGCGCTTCCAAAGCTTGCTCCAGCTTGTCCTCACGCACTTCGGCCAGCTGCTCGGTGGCCCGGAGCAGCTTATTGCGGGGCAGGAAGGTATGTCCGTTATTCAGGTTATGGGAAAGTTCAAACAGCAGAGCGGCTTCCAGACGCAGAGGGTCATCCACCCCCACACCCAGCGCATCCGCCACGCCGTCCGCCACGGCAAAGTCCACACCCCACTCCTCGCTTACCAGCAGGTAAGGATTGGACTTGATCACATCCAGAGCCACATCGCCCCACTGCCGGTAGAGGGCCGCGCCCAGCTGAACAGGCAGGTCGTGTTTGGACAAAAACTCCAGCAGACGGCGCATACCCATCTGCTGGCGGAATGCCTGACTCATTTCCTTGGCCCGCTTGAGGGAGATCCCCTTGATGGCCGTCAGCTTCTCGGGTTCTTCCTCCAGAATATTCAGGGCTTCTTCACCGAACTCCTCCACCATGCGCCGGGCGGTGGACTGACCGATCCCCTTGACCACACCGGAGGCCAGGTAGTGAAATACCTCTTTCACTCCCCTAGGCAGTCGCCGTTCGATGCTCTCGGCCTTGAACTGTTCTCCGTAGGAGGGATGCCGCACCCAGCCGCCACGGACAGACAGAGACTCTCCGGGGGCCACACCGGGCATACAGCCCACCACGGTGACCTCCCCCTGTCCCGCCTCCAGCCGCAGGATGGTGTAGCCGTTCTCCTCATTTTGGAAGATGATGGAGGAGACAGTGCCCTCTATGAGATTTAAGGTCTGCTCTTCCATCTTCTTCCCTCCCTTTCATTCGTCCTTCAGCCGCCGCTCCAGTTCCTGCCGTGTGCACAGGGTCAGGCCGGGATACCGTCCCGCCAGCCGAACGGCCAGCGCCCGGCCGCGCTCGTCCAGACTGACGTCTGCTAACACCAAATTGCAGCGCAGCAGCCCACAGCTTTGCAGCCACACAAGACTGCGTACCCGCTGTTCCAGCCCCTCTCCTCCGCCAAAGCCCCACACCACGGCCCATGTTCCCTGTGTGGTATATGGGCGCAGCAGATAGCTGTAAAGGAGACAAGCTGTACAGCATACGCCTGTCAATGCTGACAGGACCATCACTGTTGTCAACACGATATACACGCCCTCACCTCCGGCTTATTCTATGAAAGCGGCCGAAGGGATGTGTTTTTACGCAATGACCCCGGAAAACAGGTTGATGCCCACATGGGTCAGAGCCAGCATGATGCACCCTGCAGTGATCACACCCAAGATCACCGCAGGCAGCGCCTTCTTCAGGCGCATGTCCAAAAACGCCGCCGCCAGCGAGCCTGTCCACGCTCCTGTTCCAGGCAGAGGGATGGCCACGAACAGCCACAGCCCGATATGCTGGTATTTCAATACGGTAGCACCCTTAAGATGCGCCTTTTGTTCCAGCTTGTCTACCATTCCGCCCAACCGGGGCATATAGTGCCGCATCAGGATAAAGATACGCCGAATAAACACGATGATAAAAGGAGCCGGGATCAGATTGCCGATCACAGCCGCCGGAAATGCCAGATGATAGGGCAGGCCAAGCGCCACACCGAAGGGCAGGCCTCCACGCAGTTCAATAATAGGGATCATAGACACCAGCATGGTGAACACAAATTGTCCCGCAGTGGTATCGGTCAGAAAATCAAATAGTTCCATATCGTTCCTCCACACTCTGTTTTTCTGTGAAGCTTTTTAACTTGCTTGCCTCTTTACTTCAGGGATTTTGACAGGTATTGGCCTGTATAGGATCTGGGACAGGCCGCCACTTCCTCCGGTGTGCCCACGCACACGATACTGCCGCCGCCGTCGCCCCCCTCCGGGCCAAGGTCGATGATATGGTCGGCGGTTTTGATCACGTCCAGATTATGCTCAATGACCACCACCGTGTTCCCCGCGTCCACCAGACGCTGAAGCACCTGAATGAGCTTGTGCACGTCGGCGGTATGCAGACCGGTGGTCGGCTCGTCCAGAATATAGATCGTTTTTCCGGTGGAACGCTTGGACAGCTCCGTGGCCAGCTTGACCCGCTGGGCCTCGCCGCCGGACAGGGTAGTGGATGCCTGACCCAGTTTTACATAGCCCAGCCCCACATCCACCAATGTCTGGAGGCGATTATAGATACGGGGCAGGTTTTCAAAGAAAGGCAGTGCCTCGTCCACCGTCATCTCCAGAACTTCATAAATACTCTTACCCTTATAGCGCACTTCCAGCGTCTCCCTGTTATAGCGGCGGCCCTTGCAGACCTCGCAGGGGACGTAGATATCGGGCAAAAAGTGCATTTCGATCTTCAAAAGGCCGTCGCCCTGACAGGCCTCGCAACGGCCGCCCCGGGTGTTAAAGGAGAAGCGGCCCGGACCATAGCCCCGGCTTTTGGCATCGGGTGTGGATGCAAACAGATCGCGAATGTCATTGAACAGCCCGGTATAGGTGGCGGGATTGGACCGGGGGGTGCGTCCAATGGGGGACTGGTCAATGTTGATGACCTTGTCCAAATACTCTTCACCCTCGATCCGTTCGTGCTTGCCCGCCCGGGTCTTGGTCCGGTTCAGGTCAGCGCCCAGCTTCTTATACAGGATCTCATTGACCAGTGAGGACTTGCCGCTTCCGGACACGCCGGTGACGCAGGTAAAGGTCTCCAGCGGAAATTCCACGTCAATGCCCCGCAGGTTGTTCTCCGCCGCGCCCACCACCCGCAGGAATCTGCCGTTGCCGGTCCTCCGTTTGACGGGAACCGGGATCTTTTTGCGGCCGGAAAGATACTCTCCGGTGATGGAATTGGGATCAGCCATGATCTGCTCGGGCGTGCCCGCCGCCACGATATAGCCACCGTGGATGCCCGCACCGGGGCCCACATCTACGATATAGTCCGCGGAGCGCATGGTGTCCTCGTCATGCTCCACCACCAGCAGAGTGTTGCCCAGATCACGCAGGTGCTTCAGCGTATCCAGAAGTTTATCGTTGTCCCGCTGATGCAGGCCGATGGACGGCTCGTCCAGAATATAGAGCACTCCCATAAGAGAGGAGCCGATTTGAGTGGCCAGACGGATACGCTGGCTCTCGCCGCCGGACAGGGATGCCGCCCCCCGGGACAGGGTCAGATACTGCAGACCCACACTGCTCAGGAAGCCCAGACGGGCTTTGATCTCTTTCAGAATACGCTCGGCAATGAGCATCTGGCTGTCGGACAACTTTAATCCATCCACAAAGCTCAGCGCGTCGGTGACCGACTTGTCACAGAACCGGTCAATGGGCAGTTCGCCCACCGTCACCGCCAGCGATTCCCGCCGCAGGCGGCGGCCCTGACAGTCGGGGCAGGGAGACTGGGACATGCACTCCTCCAGTTCCCGCTTCACCGCGTCAGACTGCGTCTCCCGATAGCGGCGCTCCAGATTGTTGCAGATGCCCTCAAACGCCTGATAGAGGGTCCCTTGACCCCGGGGCTGGTCATAGAACAGCTGAAGCTTCTCTCCGTTTGTACCGTACAAAATTACGTCAATGACCTCTTGAGGCAGGTCCTTGACCGGGGTATTCAGCTTGAATTTATACCGCTTGGCCAGCGCGTCAAAGTACATGCGGCAGATGCCGTCCGACTTGATGGAATTCCAGCCGGAGGCGGTGATGGCACCCTCCAGAATGGACAGGTTTTTGTTGGGGATGATCAGGTCGGGATCCACCTTCAGCTGAGCGCCCAAACCGGTACAAGTGGGGCAGGCGCCAAAGGGGTTGTTAAAGGAGAACATGCGGGGGGTAAGCTCTTCAATGGAAACCCCACAGTCTTCACAGGCATAGTTCTGAGAAAACAGAATGTCCCTGTCCTCCCCCACGATGTTGATCAGCACAAGGCCGCCGGACAGGTTGGAGGCCACCTCCACACTGTCGGTAAGCCGCCGGGAAATATCCTCCCGAATGACCAGACGGTCCACCACCACCTCGATGTGGTGCTTTTTGTTCTTATCCAGTGTGATCTCTTCGGACAGGTCGAAAAGAGAGCCGTCCACCCGCACGCGGACATAGCCGGACTTGCGGGCATCTTCAAATATTTTCTGATGCTCGCCCTTCTTACCCCGGATCACGGGGGCCATGATCTGGATGCGGGTGGCCTCGGGCAGGGTCATGACCTGATCGATGATCTGGTCAATGGTCTGCTGTTTGATCTCCTTGCCGCACTGGGGGCAGTGAGGTGTACCTACCCGGGCCCACAAAAGACGCAGGTAGTCGTAGATCTCCGTCACCGTACCCACGGTGGACCGGGGGTTCTTGCTGGTGGTCTTCTGGTCGATGGAGATAGCGGGACTCAGACCATCGATATAGTCCACATCCGGCTTCTCCATCTGCCCCAAAAACATCCGGGCATAGGAGGACAGAGACTCCACATAGCGGCGCTGACCTTCGGCATAGATGGTGTCAAAGGCCAGAGAGGACTTGCCCGAGCCGGACAGGCCGGTAAGCACCACTAGCTTGTCGCGTGGAATCTCCACGTCAATATTTTTTAAGTTGTTCTCTCGCGCGCCCCTGATATAAATTTTATCCTGCATGAGAGTTCTCCTTTTCAGCCGCTTATGCCAAGCCAAGGGCTGTTAAACAAATCTGAATTGCCTTTTCCGCAGTGTGTTGGTTTATAAGTTTTTCCTTTGCCCATGCCGCAACTTCCAAATGCGTATCATAAAAACACATCTCCACCACAGCCGGGTTCATTTTCCAAACACCACTACCCACCAGTAAAATCAAGTGATCCTTTTCGTCCTGCACACAAACCCCGCTGATATGCGCCATTTTTTCAATCGCCGCAGGATATATGTTCTCATCGGTTTCTATACTTACATACGCATTTTCTGTTTTACTTTTGGCATAACTGCGTACAGATAATTTATGTGTCAACTTTCCGCGATACAAAGAAGATATGTCGCCCAAAATAAGCATTTCCGCACTAAATGCTTCAATAAGCAGTTGTTCAACTTCCTCTTTTTGCAACATACTTATCCCTCCACCGTAATATCCGCCAGCTGTCCGCCCACCAGCGCCATCAGCTCAGAGGGGGCCAGCTCCACCTGATAGCCGATTTTCCCCGCAGACACCATAATGGTGTCCACGATCTGGGCCGTTTCGTGAAAGGTGGTCGTATATTCCTTTTTCATGCCCACCGGGGAGCATCCGCCCCGGACATAGCCGGTCAGGGCATTGATCTCCTTGACCGCCACCATCTCAATGGCCTTCTCCCTGACGGCCCGGGCGGCCTTTTTCAGGTCAAGACTGTCCGCCACAGGGATAACAAATACATAAATGTTTTTGGTCGCGCCCCGGGCCACCAGCGTCTTAAACACGCACTCCGGGTCCTGCCCCAAACTTTGGGCAACGGTAACACCATCTACCGCCACTCCCTCTTCATGCTCGTAGGTGTGGGCGGCATAGGCGATCCCCTTTTGCTCCAGTATGCGCATAACGTTGGTTTTTTCTTCTTTCTGCTTTGCCATGCTCTCACCTCGTTACAGGCTGACTCCCGCCATTGCCAACAGAGAGAGGATCAGCATGTGTACCGGGTAGAATGCATAGCCAAAATACTGCCATTTCTTTCCACCGGGGCCGCGCTGTCCGTTATACAGCCATATGGGGATCAGTGCCAGCAGAGCAAAGGCCTGCTGTGCCACCCAGACCTCCCTGCCCCACAGGTTCAGCACATAGCTCATGCCGCCGATCAATTCCAAATTGAAGTAGCCAAGAGCCACCAATTCCAACAACCAGCCAAAGCGCACCTTTCCGGCCAGCCAGAACACCAGCACGGTCACCACACCGTAGCCGTAGTAATCCACAAAGGCAAGAAAGCCCAGCCCATAGCCAAGACAGGCGGCAAACACGGCCACGAACACACCCTGCCGCCAACTACGCTGCCATGCCTTGTCCACCTGCCGCAGCAGCAAAAGGGCGATGCAGAAGGTAAACATCACGTTCTGGTGGAAGGGATTGAACACCCCCCCACCTGTCATCAGGTTAAAGGGGAACTCGCTAACCAAAGCGAACAGGAACATCCGCTTGAGATAGCGTTTGAAGTCCCGGGTGTGGTTGTATCCTTCCGCAATAAGGAATGCAAACAGAGGGAAGGCCAGCCGACCCGCACAGGTCATCCATTGATGATCAAAAGCAATGGTCCAGCAGGCATGATCCAGAAACATCAGCACCATGGCCAGCGCTTTCAGGGTCGTACCATTCAGACACTTCATATTGGAACGTACTGCGGTCATAGTGGCTCTCCTTTCTTTTTTGTCACTTCTCCCCCCGCAGGCGGATGATTTGATCACGCAGGTTGGCGGCCAGCTCGAATTCCAGCATACGAGCCGCCTCTTTCATGGCCTTTTCCAGTCGGGCGATCTCCACAGCCCGCTCCTGCTTAGTCATGGCCTTGCCCGTACCCCGGCGCTGTTCGGACTCCTCCGACACACCGGACACTTCCAGCAGTTCCCGCACAGACTTGATGACCGTCTTGGGCACGATGCCGTTGGCCTTGTTGAAGGCATCCTGCTTCTCCCGGCGGCGGGCAGTCTCGTCCATGGCTTTGCGCATGGACGGGGTAATGGTGTCGGCATACATGATGACCTTGCCTTCCGCGTTGCGGGCGGCACGGCCGATGGTCTGGATGAGAGAGGTCTCACTGCGCAGGAAGCCCTCCTTGTCCGCATCCAGAATAGCCACAAGGGACACCTCGGGCAGGTCCAGACCCTCGCGCAACAGGTTGATACCTACCAACACGTCAAAGTTGCCCAGACGCAGGTCACGGATGATTTCCATACGCTCAATGGTATCGATGGCATGGTGCATATAGCGCACCCGGATGCCGGTATTTTGCAGATAGGCCGTCAGATCCTCCGCCATCTTCTTGGTCAGCGTGGTGACCAGAACGCGCTCCTTACGGGCGATACGCTGGTTGATTTGGCCGATCAGGTCGTCGATTTGCCCCTCTACCGGGCGCACCTCCACCTCCGGATCCAGAAGTCCGGTGGGTCGGATGACCTGCTCCACGATCTGGCCGGAACGGGTACGCTCGTACTCGCCCGGTGTGGCAGAGACATAGACGATCTGGTGCACTCGGTCCTCAAACTCGTCAAACTTCAAAGGCCGGTTGTCAAAGGCGCAGGGCAGGCGGAAACCATACTCCACCAGACTGTTCTTTCGGGCCCGGTCGCCGTTATACATGGCCCGGACCTGAGGCAGGGTAACGTGGCTCTCGTCAATAAACAGAACGAAATCCTCCGGGAAATAGTCCAACAGAGTGTGGGGCGGCGATTCCACAGGCCGACCCTCGATGACCCGGGAGTAGTTCTCGATGCCGGAGCAATAGCCCAGTTCCTGCATCATCTCCACATCGTACATGGTGCGTTGTTTCAGCCGCTGAGCCTCCACCAGCTTGCCGTTGGCCTCGAAAAAGGCCACCCGCTCCTCCAGTTCCTTGTAGATCTGCTGGACAGCGGCATCCATTTTCTCTTTTGGGGTAACGTAGTGGGTGGCGGGCCAGACCGGAACGTTGATGAGCCGGCGCACAGGCGCGCCGGTGACCACATTGACCTCGCTGATGCGGTCGATCTCATCTCCAAAAAACTCAATGCGCAGGGCGGTATCCTTCCAGTAGGCGGGCCATATCTCCACCGTGTCTCCCCGTACCCGGAACATATTTCGCTCCCACGCAATGTCATTGCGCTCATAGCGGATGTCCACCAGCTTTTTCAGCAGATCCTCGATTTTGATCTCCATCCCCACACGCAGGGATACCATCATCTTGGCAAAATCCGCCGGCTCACCCAAGCCGTAGATACAGGACACGGAGGAAACCACGATCACGTCCCGCCGTTCCATGAGCGAGGCGGTGGCGGAAATGCGCAGACGGTCGATCTCGTCATTGATGGAGGAGTCCTTTTCAATGAACGTATCCGTGTGAGGGATATAGGCCTCAGGCTGGTAGTAGTCGTAATAGGATACAAAATACTCCACCGCGTTGTCGGGGAAGAACTCCCGGAACTCCGCACACAGCTGTGCCGCCAGCGTCTTGTTGTGGGCCAGCACCAGCGTAGGCCGCTGGATCTTTTCGATGATTTTGGCCATGGTAAAGGTCTTGCCCGAACCGGTCACGCCCAGCAGAGTCTGCTCTCGTTCTCCATACTCCAGCCCCTGCGCCAGCGCGTCAATGGCCTGAGGCTGGTCGCCTGCGGGCTGATAATCGGATACCACTTTAAATTCCGGCATGGTTCTCCCTCCCTTCTATGGAGTATACCCCATTATAGCAGAACATTTGTTCGATATCAAGAATAAATCTTTTTCGGTTTCCGCCACTCTTCCGATGTTCCACATTAAGCCTCGCCTGTTCGCGACGTGCGGCTTCCCTCCGACTCGGAACACAAACAGCAAACGGAGTTTGCTTGGTTTGTATCCCTCGCTCCAGTCCATCCGCCCTGCTCACAACGGCTCAGACTCAAAAGATCATACTGTCCTTCATGGATATCATATCGTCGTCACAGAATACCACGTGGTCCAGCAGTTCAATGCCGATAGGCTCCAGTACCTGCTTGAGATAGCGGGTGGTAGCGCAGTCCTCCTGAGAGGGGATGGCAATGCCGCTGACATGGTTGTGGGCCAGAATAACGGCGCTGGCGCGCAGGCTCACCGCCTCCTCGGTAATGCGGCGGCTGGTCACCTCTGCGGCATTGATACTGCCCTCGGTGATTTTGCGCACGCCCAGCACCTTGCGCTTTCCGTCCAGACAGACAAGGTACACCATCTCGTTGCGGGCGCCAAAGAAATAAGGCTCCAGCACCTCGCGCACCCGGGCAGAGCAATCCACAATGTGTCCCACAGCACTGCGGCTGGCCACGTAGCGCCCGCACAGGCCGGGAATCATACGCAGAAGCAAAGCCGTGTGCTCTCCTACCCCGGACACGGCACACAGGTCCTCCACCGACGCATCCAGCACTCCGGCAAGGGAGCCGAACCGCTCCATCAGCCGGTGGGCCAGTTCATTGGTGTCCCCCTGAGGGATGGCATAAAAGAGCAACAGCTCAAGCACACGATGCTCGGGAAATGAATCGAGACCACGCCGGAGAAATTCCTCCTTGACCCGACTGCGGTGTCCAGCATGCAGGTTTCCTTCTTTCTTCGGCATGGTCTCACATTCTTTCTGTCTGTATTTGTCAGGCTCTGGGTCCGTACTCCGCCAGATAGGCCTCCATCCAAAATGCGGGATTTTTCTGCGGAAAAATCTTGTGCTTCGCACGCCGCATTTTCAGGTGGGAACCAGTTCCCCCCTGATGCCCCCCTCCGCTCTCCGAGGGGACGGGGTTTTTAAAATCAAACCTTCGGTCCGTACTCCTTCAGGTAAGCCTCCATCTTCGCCTTCATCTCGTCGTCAATATAGACCTTTCCATCCACGGGGCGGTTGTGGAGATAGGCAATGATGTCACGCACGGTGACAATGGGATAGACCTGAATGCCGTACTCCCGGCGCAGTTCGTCCAGCGTGGTGCAGTCGCCGGTACCGCGCTCCATGCGGTCCACACTGACAAACAGAGCCTTCAGATTGACCTTGGCCACATGCTTGAACAGCTCAATGGTCTCGCGCACAGCGGTACCGGCAGTGACCACATCCTCCACGATGGCGATGTCGTCCCCATCCTGAGGCTTATAACCCACCATGGAGCCGCCCTCACCGTGGTCCTTGACCTCCTTGCGGTTGAAGCAGTAGGGCAAATCTCTGTCATAGTTACGGTACAGGGAGGCCGCGGCAGTCACCGCCAGAGGGATACCCTTATAGGCAGGGCCAAACAGGGCGGTAATGCCCTCGGGCAGATTTTCCTGAATGCAGGCGGCATAATAGTCGCCCAGCCGGGCGGCCTGCGCGCCGGTCTTGTAATTGCCGGTGTTGATAAAATAGGGGGTCTTGCGTCCGCTCTTGGTGGTGAAATCACCAAAGGTCAGCACACCCGAGCGCACCATAAAGGTGATAAATTCTTCCTGATACTTTGTCATAAAAACAGCCTTCTTTCCTTATTCTGGGGCGCACAATCCGCACCCTGAAAAATGTTGCAAATATTATATCATTTTCACGCAGTGGTTACAAGGAAATACGTGATTTTTCATCCTTAATTTTCTGCCTCCCCTCCCTTTTGACTTTACTTGGCGGCAAGGCGCATAAAAATCCGTGGAAGCGGACGCTTCCACGGATTTTTTCAGATAAACAGAGTCAGTATGGAGGAAATAATGCCGCACAGACAGATGGCAATGCTGCTCATGGCGCCCTGCAGGGGGCCGATTTCCATTGCCTTTGTCGTGCCCAGCGCATGACTGCACGCGCCAATGGCAAGGCCTTCCGCCACCGGGTCTTTGACCCTGAACAGTTTGCCAAAGAACGGAGCCAGCACCGCGCCGGTCAATCCGGCGATCATCACACCGCCGGCAGCAATTCCCGCCACCCCGCCGTGACTTTCCGCAATGCCGATGGCAATGGCGGTGGTACAGCTTTTGGGCATGATGGAGGCGGTCAGACCCGCGTCCAGACCGAACACATGGCACAGCAGCAGGATACTGCCCAAGCTGACCACGCTGCCCACAAAGCAGCCCACCAGCACAGGAACGAAGTAATCCCCCAGCACCTTGCGCTGGTTATAGATATTCAGGGCCAGCACCGCAGTCACCGGGCCGAGCATCATCTTGATGAAGTCGCCGCCGATGCTGTATTGTTCATATGTAATACCGGTAACGCGCAGGAACACGATGACCACCGCCACCGCGATCAGCATATGGTTGAGCAAAACGCACCCGGTCTTTCGATTGACCCAGCGGCCAATGCACCATGCCGCCGCCGACAATGCCAACGCAAAAAACGGAGAATTGATCATGGCATCAAGCATGTTCCCGCTCCTTTCTGCGGCGCAGGGCCATCATCCCCTGCACAGTCCACGCTGTTGCCAGATAGACCAGAGGGGTAGTAAGAAAGCAGATCAGAAAAACGGGCACGATCCGGGGCAGGAGCACATCCGCATGCTCCATCACGCTCACGCAGGCAGGCAGGAACACAAAGGCCATGTTAGCCGTGAGAAAACCGGATACCCGCTGGATATGCCTGGTTTTGATCACACCGCTCAAAAGCAGGGCCATGAGCAGGATCATGCTGATCACACTGGCCGGAAAGGCCACGGGCAGAATGGCCGCGATCCCTTCTCCGGCAAGGCATATACCGAAAATCAGACCGATCTCACCCAAGATGTCCATGTTATCCCTCCCCTTCAGAGCATCATATATTGCTTATTCCCAGATCATGGTCGCAAAATAGTCTTCCGGCACCTCGGCGCGACGGATCAGCCGGGTGGAGCCATCCGGCTGCAGCAGTAGCTCGGCAGAGCGCAGACGGCCGTTGTACTGGTAGCCCATGGCATGTCCGTGAGCGCCCGCGTCATGGATGACCAGCAGATCGCCCTTATCGATACGGGGCAGCATGCGGTCAATGGCAAACTTGTCGCAGTTCTCGCACAGGGCGCCGGTCACATCGTACTTGTGGTCACAGGGCTCGTTTTCCTTGCCCATGACCGTGATGTGGTGGTAAGCACCGTAGATGGCAGGACGCATCAGGTTGGCCGCGCAGGCATCCACACCGATATACTCTTTATAGGTATGCTTTTCGTGGGTGGCCCGGGTGACCAGCACACCGTAGGGAGCCAGCATGAAGCGGCCCAGCTCGGTGCAGATGGACACGTCGTCCATGCCCGCGGGGACCAGAACCTCTTCATAAGCCTTGCGCACACCCTCGCCGATGATGGCAATGTCGTTGGCGCTCTGCTCCGGACGGTAAGGCACGCCCACACCGCCGGACAGGTTGATGAAGGTGATGTGGCAGCCGGTCTCTTCCTTCAGCTCCACCGCCAGCTGGAACAGGATGCGGGCCAGCGCGGGATAATAGTCGTTGGACAGGGTGTTGGAGGCAAGGAACGCATGGATTCCAAACTCCTCCGCTCCCAGTTCCTTCAGGCGCTTATAGGCCTCGGAGATTTGGGCTCGGGTCATGCCGTACTTGGCATCGCCGGGGTTGTCCATGACCTGAAAGCCTTCCTTGCTCTCACCCAAGGTAAACACACCACCGGGGTTGAAGCGGCAACAGATCTTCTTGGGAATATAGCCAATGGTATCCTTCAGAAAATCGATGTGGGTAATGTCATCCAGATTGATGGTGGCACCCAACTCGGCCGCCAGCTTAAATTCCTCGGCCGGGGTGTCGTTGGAGGAGAACATGATCTCCCCACCCTTGAAGCCGCAACGGTCAGACATGATCAGCTCCGTCAGAGAGGAGCAGTCGGTACCACATCCCTCCTCGTGCAGGATCTTCAAAATCTGAGGATTGGGGGTCGCCTTAACGGCAAAATACTCTTTAAAGCCGGGGTTCCACGCAAAGGCCCGGTTCAGGGCGCGGGCATTGTCCCGGATCCCCTGCTCATCATAGAGATAGAAAGGGGTGGGGTAGTCCTTGGCAACGGTCTCCAACTGCTGTTTCGTTACAAAAGTTTTCTTCATAATAGGTTCACCCCCAAAAGGAAAATCATTTTTAGTTTACCGATTTCATGCGAAAAAGTCAATTCTGAAAACGCACATTTTTCTCTTGCATCCCGCCCTTTATTTTGATATGATGGTATAAATCGAAGGAGGGATAGAAATGTCGTTTGAGATGCATGCCTGCGTCATTTCAACGGCCTACTATTCCCTTTTTTCCACGGCAATCACCTTGGTGTGATTGTCTTTTTTTATACGTGATCTGCTGTCACATGACAGATCAAAAAAGAAAAGGAGAGATATAACATGAACAACGAACCCATCCGCGACGCGCGCCAGCTGGGCATTCCCAAGATGCTCATTCTGGGTCTGCAGCACATGTTCGCCATGTTTGGCGCCACCGTACTGGTTCCCATCCTGGTTCAGGGCTACGGCCTGCCCCTGTCCATCCAGACCACCCTGTTCTTCGCCGGTATCGGCACCCTGTTTTTCCACATCTGTTCCAAGATGAAGGTTCCCGCTTTCCTGGGCTCCTCCTTCGTTTTCCTGGGCGGTTTCTCCACCGTGGCTACTCTGCCCGCTTACGAGGGTCTTGACCCCGAAACCAAGCTGGCTTATGCCCTGGGCGGCGTGGTCGTCGCCGGTCTGCTGTATCTGGTTCTGGCTCTGATCATCAAGCTGGTTGGCGTCAAGAAAGTCATGCGCTTCCTGCCCCCCGTGGTCACCGGTCCCATCATCATCTGCATCGGCCTGTCTCTGGCCCCCTCCGCCGTCAGCAACGCCTCCACCTGCTGGTGGCTGGCTATTGTCTCTATCGCCATTATCGTAGTCGCCAACATCTGGGGCAAGGGCATGATCAAGATCATCCCCATCCTGCTGGGTGTTGTGGGCTCCTACATCATCGCTCTGATCGCCACCCTCTGCGGCGCTGACCTGATCAACTTCTCCGCCATGGAGGGCGCTCAGGTTGTGGGCATCCAGCCCTTTGCTCTGGCCAAGTTTGACATCAACGCCATTCTGGTCATGGCTCCCATCGCTATCGCTGCCATGATGGAGCACATTGGCGATATGTCCGCCATCTCCGCCACCTGCGGCGAGAACTACATCGAGGATCCCGGCCTGCACCGCACCCTGGTCGGTGACGGTCTGGCCACCTCCCTGTCCGGCATGTTCGGTGGCCCCGCCAACACCACTTACGGTGAGAATACCGGCGTTCTGGTCCTGTCCAAGGTCCACGATCCCCGCGTCATCCGTCTGGCCGCTGTCTATGCCATCGTGCTGTCCTTCAGCCCCTGGTTCGCTGCTGTCATCAATTCCATCCCCGCAGCCATCATCGGCGGTGTCTCCTTCATCCTGTACGGTATGATCTCCGCCATCGGCGTGCGCAACGTGGTTGAGAACAAGGTGGACCTGACCAACTCCCGCAACCTGATCATCGCTGCTGTTATTCTGGTCTGCGGTCTGGGCTTCTCCGGCGGCCTGACCTTCAACATCGGCGGCACCACCCTGACTCTGACCCCTCTGGCCATCGCCGCCATCGCCGGCATCGTGCTCAACGCCATCCTGCCCGGCAAGGACTACGAGTTCGGCACCAACCCCGAGGGTGACCAGCACCGCGGTGTCCATCACTAAGCAAACCCATAAAGCAAACAGCCCCTGCCCGGCAGCTGCCGGGCAGGGGCTTCTTTTCTGCAAAAACGAGGCAGGGCCATAGGCCCTGCCTCGCTATATTTTTCTGTTTAACCTCTGCGGTTAAAGATCTTCTGCAGGATGTCCCAATCCTCGTCGGAAACAGAGGGCTTTTCCTCTGCCACAGGGGCCTGCTCCGCAGCGGGCTCGGCCTCGGCCACGGGAGCGGCAGGGGTCTCGTCCTCAGTCAGGGGAAGGGGTGCGGTGGGAGCGGAAACAGGAGCAGCCTGCTCCTCTACCTTGGCCTTGACCTCGGTATAGGGCTCGCTGGTCAACTCAGCGGCGCTCTCGTCAAAGCCGGTAGCAATAACGGTAACGCGGATCTCGTCCTCAAGCGTCTCGTCAAAGGCGGCACCGAAGATGATGTTGGCATCGGGATGGGCGGCTTCCTGCACCAGATTGGCGGCAGTCTCCACCTCTTCCAGACCGATGTCCATAGAGCCGGTGACGTTGATCAGCACGCCGCGGGCACCGTTGATAGAGGTCTCCAGCAGAGGACTGGAGATGGCCATACGAGCGGCCTCCTCAGCCTTGCCCTTGCCAGCGGCGCGGCCAACACCCATGTGGGCACGGCCCGCGTCCTTCATAACGGCGGTCACGTCGGCAAAGTCCAGATTGATGAAGCCGGTATTTTTGATCAGGTCAGAAATGGACTGGACCGCCTGCTGCAGCACATCGTCCGCAATCTCAAAGGCATTGAGCATGGTAATCTTCTGATCGGTAGCCAGCTTGAGCCGTTCGTTGGGAATGATGACCAGAGAGTCCACCTTGCCCCGCAGCTCACGGATGCCCTCCTCGGCGCGGATCATACGGCGGCTTCCTTCAAAGCGGAAAGGCTTGGTGACCACACCAACAGTGAGCACACCCATCTCCTTGGCAATATCGGCCACGATAGGAGCAGCGCCGGTACCGGTACCACCGCCCATACCGGCAGTGATAAACACCATATCCGCATCCTCCAGCGCCTTGGCGATCTGGGTGCGGTTCTCCTCGGCAGACTTGCGGCCGACCTCAGGATCGGAGCCGGCGCCCTGACCGTTGGTCAGCTTTTCGCCGATCTGGATCTTAAAGGTAGCACTGGACACACCCAGCGCCTGCTTGTCCGTATTGACAGCGATAAAATCCACATTCTTTGTTCCGGTGCGGACCATGCGGTTGACCACGTTGTTGCCGCCGCCGCCGACACCCACCACCTTAATGTTGACTACGCTGTTGTCATGACCCATGTCAAATTCGAAACCCATCGTTGCTCCTCCTAAGTAAAAAGTGGGTGATTCCTCAAAACAACAAGTACTTGGGGAAACACCCCCACCCAATGTCCCATATTTAGTTTATTGTACCGTTCTTTTCATATCAGGTCAAGAGGGCAAAACGATTTTTCTCGTACTTTTACTGCCTTTTTGGGTCGATTTTATCAGTCGGGACTGAAAACGACAGTATAATCCTTTACGGTCAGGTCCAAAGTGCCCGTTTCGTAATCTTCCAGCGTGTCCACCGCCTGCCCCATAGCCCCCAGCAGATAGTTGAAATCACCGTTGACCGGCAACTTGACAGTAAAGCGCACATCAAAATCCATCAGAATACGCGAGGGCGAGGTCATATCAATATAAGTTACTTTTTTCAGCATGCCGCACTGTTCCAGCGCATTCAGCAGCGACAGAAGGGCATCGCCACGAATCTGCTGCTCCTCCCGGACCACCAAAGGAAGACCGGATTCCGGCTGAACAGCATTAAGCCCTTCCACGGCAATCACATTCTGAGTGATACCGCGGGCCAACTCCAGCACCTTACCCGATCTGCTGATCAGCCACTGGCCCTTTTCGCCCGTCACCCGGGCGGCAGCCTCACATTCCGTCACCGTAATGATCAGAGTGTCCGGCCAACCCCGACGGATGTTCACACCCTCCACATAGGGCAGCTGACGGCGGATTTGCCGGGCGGTCTCAAATTTGTTCATGCCGAACAGGTTATCCCCTTGGACGATCCCGGTGGCATCGATGATTTGGGCAGCAGTATAGCGCTGATTGCCCGTTACCACCATCTCCTCCACCCGGAAAAAGACGGTAGCGCCCATCACCACAGCCGCAAGCATGGCGATCACGGCCAATAGCTTATAAAGAAATCCAAAGCGTGCCCGGCGCTTATAGCGTCTGCGATTGTGTCTGGGTGACATGGCGCACCTCCTCTCATCCGTTCTTTCTGTATATCTCGGCGCCCAATTTACTCAGCGCCAGTTCCAGATGATCATAACCCCGGTCAATGTGATGCAATTCTCCTACCCGACTCACACCCTCGGCAGCCAGTGCGGCCACCACCAGTGCCGCCCCGCCCCGCAGGTCGGTGCTGCACACATCAGCCCCGTGCAGGTCCGCCCCTTGCACCACGGCAGTTCGTCCGGTCAACCGGATATCCGCCCCCATGCGGGCCAGCTCGCTCACATGCCGGTAGCGGCTTTGAAAGATGTTCTCCTCAAAGACGGTCCTGCCCCGTCCGCAGGCCAATGCCGCCATGACCACAGACTGGGCATCGGTGGGAAACCCGGGATAGGGCGCGGTGCGGATGGCACGCACACCCTGCAGTCTTCCGTCACTGCACAGATGGATCATGTCCTTCGCGTACCACAGCCGGCAACCCGCCTCTTCCAGCACGTCAAGCACCGTGGAAAGGTGTTCCGGACACACCCCGGTCAGTTCCACCTCTCCCCCAGCCGCACCTGCGGCAGACAAATAAGTAGCCGCCACGATCCGGTCTCCCATGACCGTATGCTCGGCCGGTCTGAGCCGGGCAGCTCCCTGCACGGTAATGACATTGCTGCCCGCACCCTGCACCTGCGCGCCCAGCGCGTTCAAAAACATTTGCAAATCTTCGATCTCCGGCTCCCGGGCGGCACCAACAATGGTCGTTGTCCCAGAACCGCCACAGGCTGCCAGCATGGTATTCTCCGTCGCCCCCACACTGGGGAAGGGCAGATGCACTTCACAACCGTGCAGCCCGTCCGGTGCGCAACAGTAAAGCACACCGTCCTCCTCCCGAATCTGTGCTCCCAGTTTGCGCAGAGCATCCAGATGCAGGTTGATGGGCCGGGGCCCCAGTTCACAACCGCCGGGATAGGAAAGCTGCGCCTCCCCCATCCGGGCCAGAGTGGCGCCCAGAAAAATAACAGAGGAACGCATCTCCCGCATCAGCTGCTCCGGGACAGCAGACCGCTGCACCACGGATGCGTCCACTGTCACCGTATTTCCATCCCTGTGCACCGCGCATCCAAGGCCCCGCAAAATATCCAGTGTGGCCGATACATCGGACAGATGGGGACAGTTATGAATCACACACTCACCCGGTGCCAGAATGCAGGCGGCAAGGATGGGCAGAACGCTGTTTTTGGCTCCGTGGACCGCAAGGCTTCCAGACAGACGCCTGCGGCCCGTAATTTCAAAAAAACTCATGGGATAGCCTCCAGACCTCTCGTATTCAGGCTATCCTATGCATCTTTTCTCCGTTTGGTTTATATCCTTATTTCATCAAGTCCCGCAGGGTTTTGTAAATCGTTTCTCCCGCATCTGAGACAGACATGGCATTCAGTGCGCGCACCATGGTGTCCCGCCCCTTGTTATCGTTCAACAAGCCGGAAACGGTGTCAAAGAGCACCCTTCCGCTGCTGTCCTTTTCCAGCAGCAGCACAGCCGCCCCTTGCCCTTCCAGCACCCGTGCATTTTTTTCCTGATGATTGGCCGTCACATTGGGCGAGGGCACCAGCACGCTGGGCTTGGCAATGGCAGTCAGCTCCGAGATGGTGGATGCACCGGCCCGGCACAGTACCACATCGGCTGCTGCCATGACAAGGGGCATGTCGTAGATATATTCCCGCACCTGCAAATCACCCTGCCGGGCATCAATGCCCCGGCCGTCCAGCATTTCCATCATGCGCTGATAGTCTCTGCCCGCACCGTGGATGTGGTGAAAGGGCATACCTGCTTCCCGCTCCAGCGCCATCAGCTCCACCGTCTGCTCGTTCATCACCCGAGCACCCAGCGAACCCCAATAGGACAGCAGCAGAGGTCTGTCATCGCTCAGGCCAAGCTGCGTGCGGGCCTCCGCCTTGGTATAGCGAAAGAAATCCCCCCGCACCGGTGTCCCGGTAACCACGACCTTGTCAGGGTCATCGTAGTGGGCTCGGCTTTCTTCAAAGCCCACCATCACCCGGTCCACCACTTTGGACAGCGCCTTGGTGGTCACTCCGGGCACGGCATTGGACTCGTGCACAGCGGTGGGGATCCCCCGTCTGGCCGCTTCCCGAACTACGGGATAGGAGGCATAACCGCCCGTACCCACCACCAGATCAGGCTTGAACTCATCCAAAATCTTCCGGGCCTGACCTTTGGACTTTTGCATGTTGAGCACAGTGCCCAGATTGTGGGCAATATCCTTGGGCTTAAAGGAGCGGTGGAAGTTGGTAATGGTCACGGTGCGAATGTCGTAGCCTTCCTTGGGCACAAGGCGGTTTTCCATACCGCCGTCCGCACCCACAAAAAGCACTTTACACTCCGGGTGCCGCTGCTGAAAAATGCGGGCCAAGGCCACCGCCGGATTCACATGTCCGGCGGTACCGCCGCAGGTAAACAGAATGTTCATCAGGACACCTCGTTAAGTTCAGTCTTGTTTAGGAGCCGGTATCTGCCGCGAAATACTCAGCATGACACCCACTTCCGCCAGCTGGATGATCAGTGCCGTACCGCCGTAGCTGAAAAAGGGCAGAGAAATTCCGGTATTAGGGATGAGGTTGGTGACCACACCGATGTTCAAAAACACCTGAACGGCAAACAGCGTGGTGATACCCACGCCCACCAGCGCGCCAAATCGGTCACGGGCATGGAGCGCCAGCCAATAGCCACGCAGAATAAACATCATGAACAGCACCAGAATCATCACGCCGCCCACCATGCCCAGCTCCTCCACCGCAACGGAAAAAATAAAGTCATTTTCCGCCTCGGGCAGGAACAGGAATTTCTGACTGCTTTTGCCCAGTCCGCGGCCCAGCAGTCCACCGGAACCGATGGCATACAGAGACTGGATGGTCTGATAGCCTTTGCCCAGCGAATCGCTCCACGGGTCCAGCCACAGCTGGATGCGGGAGGTCATATAGGGAGTCAGTGTGACCACCACCCACAGGGCAGCTGCCATCACCCCGCCGCCCAACAAGAACCAGCGCATGCTGATACCCGCGGCAAAGAGCACTGCCGCACCGCCCGCCATGACCAAAATGGTGCCGGACAGATGGGGCTCCAGCAGCAGCAGGCCGGCGATCAACACCAGCACGCCGCCATAGGGCAGCAGTTCCAGAAAGCCGATCTTCTCCAGCCAGGCACAAAAACGGCCCCAGCGGGTCTTTTTATTCCATTTGATTTTCTTCTTATTGATCGCGTCCCGCTTGGACAGTCGGGCCGCAAAAAACACAATGACCGCTACCTTGGCGATCTCAGAGGGCTGAAAGGTAGGGCCTGCCACCAGCAGCAGCTTCAGCCAGCGCTGGGCGCCGTTCAGGGTCACACCCAGAGGGGTGGGTACCAGAGCCAGCAGAACAACAGAGCCGATCAGCATGGGGACGGACAGAATACGCAGATACTGATAGTTGAACTTGGACACAAAGTACATGACCACGAGGCCCACCACGGCAAATCGGGTCTGGGCAATGGCATAGGCCAGCGGAGAGTCCGTCTTGGGATCATAATAGGCCGTGGCATAGGAGGCGGACAACACCATAATAAGCCCCACACCCAACAGCAGCAGAGTAAGCATAAGCAGCGGCAGATCCACCGGTCCACGGGCCAGCTGTTCCTCTACCGTCAGATCTCGTTTTGCTTTTCGGGCCATGGCGTGCCCTCCTTTCCATTTGATTTGGCTATGTGCCTATCCTCCGCACTCAAAACTGTCAGGCTGCGGATTGGGCACATGGCCGGGTCACTTTCCCTCCATCTCGGACTCGAAACAGCCGATTTCCGGCTTCGGTTTCTCGTCCTCGCTCCGGTCCAAGCTCCCCTATGTGCCTATCCTCCGCACTCAAAGGGGCAGACGGTCCATCACACCCCAAAAAGCCAGCACACACATGAGCATGGTGATCAGAGAAAAAACACAAAACAGCTTCACTTCGCTCCAGCCGCCCATCTCCAAATGATGGTGCAGAGGCGCCATGCGGAAAAAACGCTTTCCGTGGGTGATCTTAAAGTAGCCCACCTGAATAATATCGGAAAGCACCTCCGCCACATAGATAATACCGATCACAGGGAGGATCAGCGGAATATCCAGCGCAAAGGCCATGCCGCACACCGCACCGCCCAGAAACAGGGAGCCGGTATCCCCCATGAACACCTTGGCCGGATGGAAGTTGTAGATCAGGAAGGCGGCAAGTCCTCCCGCAAGCGCGGCGGCAAACACACCCAGCTCCGTGTAACCGAACCACGCTGCCGCCGCCACATAGAACAGTGCCACAGGGATGGTCACACCTGTGGCCAGACCGTCCACGCCGTCCGTAATGTTCACGGCATTCACCGTGGCCACCATAACGAAGGCCGCAAAAACCATATAGACGGGCCAGGGCAGGATCAGTTCCACCCCCACAAAGGGAATATACAGGTTTGGGGTCAAAAAGCCCATATAGCGCAGCAGCACCACAAAAGCAATGGAGGCCGACAGCTGCAGCAGGAACTTTTGGGGCGCGGTCAGGCCGGTGTTGTGATGGTGCTTCACCTTTTCATAGTCGTCTACATAACCGATGATACCGAACACCAACGCAAACAGATACACCAGCAGATGGGTATAGCGGCCCTGCATCATCTGCTGCCAGCCCGCCGTTACCACCGTCGCGCCGATGCCCGCAATGAACATCAGGCCGCCCATGGTAGGAGTTCCCTGCTTGGACATGTGCCACGTAGGGCCGATCTCCTTGATGGACTGTCCGGCCTTCAACGCCCGCAGCACCGGGATGAGCACCTTGCCCAGTGCCAGAGAAACCAGAAACGCTGCAACAAAACCAAATACTATTGACATTGTTAAAACCTCCCAATGGGGTTTCTTTTTTCTTTGGTCCACCCGCCGGTCATTTCCCGGTCAGGCTCCTTGTTTCCCGCCGGATATGGCGGGTTCCCACATAGCTGTAGACGAACTCCCGTTCGTCCGGCTGACCGGTCAGGACGATCACATCCCCCGGCCCCGCCTGATCCAACGCCCGTCCAATGGCTCTGCGCCGATCCGGCTCTACGGCACACTGCCGCCGCCATCCGCCCATACCGGAACGCACACCGGCCACAGCTTCCATGCCGTTTTCCCCCGGTCTGGCATCCGTGGTCAAAATAATCCGGTCGGCCAGCTGTTCAACCACGCCGCCCAGTTGGGTCAATACCGTCTGCTGCGTGTCCTGAGGACAGCCCAGCACACAAATCAGCCGCCCCGCCGTAAATTCACGCACACTGGTCAGCAGCTGTTCCAAAGCCCGGGAGGTGTTGGCTCGATCCTGTACCACGGTATAGGCCGCCGGAACATTCAACACCTCCAGCCGCCCCTTTGGGCCGTGGACACAGCGCAGCACCCGGGCCATGCGTTCCCATTTCAGTCCCAGACAAACTCCGCAGGACAACGCACACAGACCATGATACAGGGTGAAGCCACCCGGCACAGGCAGGTGAATGCGCTGAATATGGCCTATACTCACCGCCTCAAATTCCATGTGTCCGGGGTGCAGCCGCAAATTTCTGGCCATCAGATCCGCCCGCGCCTTATTTTCCGAGTAAGTAAAGGTATGCTTTGGGATGATACTACCATAATCCTCCCAAGCCTTTTCGTCAAGATTTAATACCGTGGTATCACTCTGCTCAAGCAGGTCACAAAGCGTCTGTCTGCACCGTACAGGTCCGGTCAGCGCAACTGCACTCATACGCAATCCCACAAATTCCCTGCGCTCTAACGCAGCCTCATCCATCTGCAGAACTACGTGGGTGCAGTGCTCATCCGCCATGCACCGCAGCAACCGCTGCACATGCAGGGGGCCTGCTCCGCGCTCATCCCCGGGCAGCTCCACCCCAGCGATCCATACTCCGTCCGGGGTGATGGCGCCCACACGGGTATGGGGCATTCCTTCCAGCATCACCCGCAGCAGCCACGCGGTCAGTTCGCCTTCGTCCCCGACCACAGCGATCAGCGTCATGCGTTTGCCGGGCCGGCAAAACCAATTCTCCGCCACCCGGGCCAGCGTACCCCACGGATCCCGCCCGGCAGGGACAGCTGCCGCCGCGCCCCGCTCCAGCGCCTGCGCGCAGGTCAGATCACATCCGGGTGTTTCCAAAAACAGCGCACCGGGCAGATGATCCCGTCCGTTCACCGCAATGGAATTTATTTCCAGTTCAAGGTCGAGCCGAACCCCTTCGAGGGGGATGCCGGCCAAAAGGTCGCGCAATTTCAAGACTGTCACCCCTCGAAGGGTGGTTTCATTCTCTCTATTGTGCCGTTATTCCAACGGAGTATATGCGTCTGTGACGCTGGTATCCACAAAGCGCACCGGGACCACCGTACCCCGGTCCACCGTCTCGCCCGCCCCCACGCTCTGATCCAGAGCCTTGGTGGCGGCACTGTAATAGGACACACCGGAAGCCCGCAGGTAAAGACCCAGCTCGTTGAGCTTTTTCTTGGCCTGATCGTAGGTCAACCCCTTCAGGTCGGGAACGATCACCTGATCGGCAGGTGCTTCCTCCCCCATATAGAGGATCACGGTGCTGTTGCCCGGGATGCTGGCACCCACCGCGGGGATCTGTCCGGTAACAGTGGTTCCCGTTCCCACGGTGCGGCAGGTCAGATTTTTGCGTTTCAACGCCGCTCTGGCTGTATCCAGATCATATCCGGTCACCTTGGGAACGGACACATCGGCCGCCGCGGCCTCCGCCTGAGTATACTGACGCTCCACGCCCAGATAGTCCAGCACATTGGCAATGAGCTGGCCCGCCAGCGGCGCGGCCATCTGACCGCCGCTGATGTAATAGCCGGTGGAGCCGTATTTGCTTCTGGGAGAGGCATGCTTGGGGGTATCGAAATAGAGCAGGGCGATGACCTGCGGGTCGTTTGCCGGCGCAAAGCCCACAAAGGAAACGATTTCCTCGTCGTACACACCCACTTCGCCCTCAGCAGTACCGGTCTTGCCTCCAATGCGATAGCCTGCCACATAAGCATTTCTGCCGGTACCTTCAGACACCACGCTTTCCAGAATTTCCGCGGCATGGCGGCTGGTCTGCTCACTGACCACCTGCCGCACCACGGTAGGCTCGGTCTGACGGATAATGGTGCCCTGCGAGTCGCTGATGGACTGCAGCACATAGGGTTGCATCAGGTATCCGCCGTTGATGGTGGCGGAAAAGGCACTGAGCAGCTGCAGGGGGCTGACTGTAAATCGCTGTCCGAAGGATGCGGTGGCCAGCGACAGATAGCCCTCGGCACTGGTGAAGAAATCTCTTCCCCATGTCTGACCCTTGGCCTCGCCGGGCAGGTCAATGCCCGTCTCCTCTTTCAGTCCGAATGCCTCGTAATAGTCATAGAACTTTTCCGCGCCCAGCTTCTGTCCGATCATCATAAAGGCGGGGTTACAGGAGTTCTGCACCGCCTCGGCCAGCGTCTGGTCGCCGTGGCCTTTGCGTTCGGAGCAGGCAATGCTCCTGCCGTTGACCACATAGAAACCGGGACAGAAGAAGTGGTCTTTGTCAGAGACGACCCCCGCCTCCAGCGCGGCGGCCAGCACCACGGATTTGAAAGTTGAGCCCGGCTCGTAAGTATCGTTGAGCACTTTGCTGCGCCACTGCTTGTTCAAGGCCGCACCGACCGCGGTGTTGCCGGCCTGCTTGCGCAGCTGCTCATCGGTGAGCGGCTTGCCCTCCTTATCCTTCAGTCCCTGCCCTCTCAGACTCTGATATTCCCGCTCCGTCTGGGCGGCCGCCTGTGCGTTCAGGGTAGGGTCATGGATGGTGCCGTAGCTGTTCAGGTCGTAATTGGGCGCGCTGGCCATGGCCAGCACCGCTCCCGTTTTGGGGTTCATGACCACGCAGATGCCGCCGTTTTGTACCTCGTACTTCTCGATACCGGCCGCCAGCGTCTGCTCCGCCATACGCTGAATGGAGGTGTCGATGGTCAGGGTAATGTCATTGCCGTCTACGGCATCAATGTAGTCGGAGTAGCTATTATATATCTCCGTACCTGCACCGGTCTTGCTGGTGACTACGCGGCCGGAAGTTCCTTCCAGCACATCTTCGTAGGCAGCCTCCACACCGTAGGCGCCGCCGTTGTCGTTCACAAAGCCCACCACATGGGATGCCACGCTGGAAAACGGATAGTAGCGCTTGGTGGTGGGGGTCATGATCAGGGAGTAGCCCAGCTTATTCTCCGCAATAAAGGCCTGCAGCTGCTCCGCCTGATCCCCTTCAATGTTCTTTTTTACGATCTCATACTGGGAATTGGTGCGCTCCATGCGCTTGGTCACAGACTCCCGATCCAGCTCCAGCACGGAACAGATCTTATCGGTGATCAGGTCCCGTCTTGCCTGAATGGCCGCATTGTAGGCCGCTTCATCCAGCACGCCGTCTTCATTTTTAAACTTTCTCTGGTCAATGCTGTTGATCAGATCCAGAGGGGACAGGATGAGGTTATATACCGTGGCAGACATGGCCAGCACGTTGCCACTGGTATCCCGGATGGTGCCCCGGTTGGAGCGCACCTCCACGTCGCGGGTGGACTGGTTGAGCTGACGCATCTGATATTCTTCGTGGTGAACGATGGCAATATCCCACAGCTTCCAGCCCAGCGGGATAAAGGACAGCACACCGAAGATGATCATAAGACACACGGTACGCCGAAAGATGAGCTGCTTGGACGTGCGCTCCCGCCGCTGCCGTTCTTCCATTCTGCCTGCCATAGTCTCACCCCCTGTTATCATCATTATCGTCAAAAGGGCGCAAGATACATTCTCTTGCGCCCTCCTGGTCAAAGTCGTCTATGAGTCTGGTCCACTATATTATCCGCTCAGCTGAAATATTCGACCAGACTGGAAAAAATGTCCTGTGCCGCATGGACGGCACCTGCCGCGCCCGCCATAGCTGAGGACCCGGCGTGAAGGACCACGCTGTCCGGCTGAGACATATCGATGTAAGTGATCTGGTCCGCGGTGGGACGGATCATAGTAGATCCTACAGCCGCTTCCAAATGCTCCATGTCAAAGACCTGCTCGTACTGAGCAGACAAAGACGCGTGCTGGGCCTGCAGCTCGCCGAGCTGGCCGCGCAGGGAGACCACGGAGTCAGACACCATGTGCAGTTGCAGATAGCTCAGCAGCAGCAGAGCGGCAAACACACCCACAGCCAGAAAACCAACCACAGCAAAAGGAGCCACATGACCGGCCTGCCGCACCTCTACCTGAGGGCGCTCAACAGGGCGGCGCTTGGGCGCGCGCTTGGGTACGCTGCGCTGTTCCTCCTGACGGCGGGGGTTGCGAACTACATTGCCTTCATAAACAGGGGCATAAGCCACACTGCCGTTGGTACGATAGGTTGTCATTCTCTGCCGCGCTGCCATGGCAGTTCCCTCCTAATAGTAACTATTTCAGCTTTTCTGCCACCCGCAGCTTGGCACTGCGGGAACGGGGATTTTCTTCCAGCTCCTGCTCACCCGGTAAGATGGGCTTTTTGTTCACAAGCCGGATATCCGGCGTTTTGCCGCACACACACACCGGAAAATCCGGGGGACAGGTACAGCCTTTGGCAAATTCCGCAAGGCCTGTTTTAACGATGCGGTCCTCCAACGAGTGGAAGGTGATCACAGCCAGCCGTCCGCCCTTTTTCAGCCTGGGCACCGCGGCCCGGATCATCTTGTCCACCGCGGTCAGCTCGTCATTGACGGCGATGCGAATAGCCTGAAAGCTGCGCTTGGCCGGGTGCTGTTTTTCTTTGAGCGCCTTGCCAGGCATGGCGCTTTTGATGATCTCCACCAACTCAAGAGTGGTTTCAATGGGCTTGTCCGCCCGGCGGCGGACGATGGCCGCGGCGATCAGCCCGGCATAACGTTCTTCACCATACTGCAGCAGGATGCGCCGCAGTTCGTCCTGACTCCATGTGTTGACCACATCGGCGGCAGTCAACCCCTCTGAACGGTCCATACGCATATCCAACGGTGCATCCGCCATGTAGGAGAAGCCCCGGCTACTGTCATCCAGCTGTGGAGAGGACACTCCCAAGTCAAACAGCATGCCGTCGATCTGCTCCAGACCAAGCTCGTCCAGAATGGCATCAATTTCAGCAAAGTTGCTGTGTACCAACGCCACCCGGTCCATCCACTGTGCCAGCCGTTGCTGCGCAGCATCCAGTGCCGCCTGATCTCTGTCCACACAGATGAGCCGTCCACCGTCGGTCAGCCGCTCAACAATGCGGCGGGAGTGACCGGCCCGGCCCAACGTACCGTCCAGATAAATACCGTCGGGCTTAATGTCCAGTCCTTCCAGACACTCTTCCAGAAGAACGGAATAATGCGTAAACTCCATCTTTTCCACCAACCGCTTACAGACGGACCTTGCGGGTCAGCGCCTTCATGCGGTCGCGGTTCATGTAGGTTTCGTTCTTCTGCGCCCAGCGCTGAGCGTTCCAGATGCGGGCCACCTTGTTGGCACCCACGATAACCACGTCTTTTTCAAGGGCCGCGTAGTCCCGCAGCAGGGGTGGGATCACAATGCGGTTCTGGCTGTCTACCGTACAGCGGTAGGTCTGGGCGAAGAAGACTTCCATGGCTTCGATGTCCTCTTCCTCCTCCAGCTCCTCGGCACGCTGGCACAGGGCATCCCACGCCTCCTGAGGATAGATGGTCAGACACTCGTCTGCACCCATGGACAGGTGGAAGCAGTCACCAAGCTCTTCCTTCAAACGGGAGGGGATAAACAACCGGCCCTTACCGTCGATGCTGTGTTCAAATGTTCCGGTCATTCTGTCCACCTCCTCCACTTTGATGCTCTTTTGAGGGAATTTGCTCCATTTCCCTCCACCCTGCTATTAGTATACGATTACCCATACTAAAAAGCAAGTGTTTTTTTGAATTTTTTTCAAAGAAAAAACCGCGGATTCCCTTAGAAATCCGCGGTTTTCGGTATTAAAACATTTGTTCGATGCTCAGTTTTTCACCTGTTATTTCCGTGTGTCACAAGTTGTTGTTTTGCGTCGACCTCAAAGCACAACATATTGTGCTTTCACCCCAACTCACTCCACAACCAGTTTGTTTTTCAATATTATGTTAATCGTTTTTGGGTCAGCTTTTCCTCCCAGCAAGCGCATGGTCTGCCCCACCAAAAAGCCAAAACTTTTTTCCTTTCCGGCCCGAAAATCGGATACCGGACCGGGATTTTCGCGAATGACCCGCTCCACCGCCCGTTCCACAAGGCCGGTATCGCTCACCTGCTCCAATCTGTTTGCTTTCACGTATTGTTCCGGGTCACCTCCATCGAACACCGCGTCAAAGACCTGCACGGCGGTGTTGCGGTTGATGCGCCCCTCCTCCACCAACGCAAGGATCTTCACCAGCGCTTCCGGACTCAGCGACATGTGCTCCGCGCCTATGTTCCGTTGGGATAACTGGCGCAATACCTGCCCCATGATCCAGTTGGCCGCCTGCTTGGGCTGTGCCCCAAGAGCCACCGTCCGTTCAAAAAACTCCGCCAGCGCCCGCTGGCCGGTGAGCATGCGCGCATCGTAATCCGGCAGGCCATATTCCCGGCTGTACCGCGCCCGCTTTTCCCCCGGAAGCTCCGGCTGGCGGGCGCGCAGGTCGAGCAGATACTCCTCACTCAGCACCAACGGCGGCAAATCAGGCTCGGGGAAATAGTGGTAATCCCGGGCATCCTCCTTGGACCGCATGGAAATGCTTTCATTCCTATCCTCGTCCCAGCGGCGGGTCTCCTGCACCACCCGCTCTCCACGCTCCAACAGAGCAATTTGGCGGCGGCTCTCATATTCGATGGCCCGGCGCACCGCCCGGAAGGAGCCCAGATTTTTCATCTCCGTACGCGTACCCAGCTCAGTGCTCCCCTCCGGGCGCACGGACAGGTTCACATCACAGCGCAAAGACCCCTCCTGCAGTTTGCAGTCAGACACACCCAGATACTGCAGAATGGTCTTCAACTCCTCCAGATAGGCCACCACCTCGTCCCCATTCCGGAAGTCGGGTCGGGTGACGATCTCAATGAGGGGCACGCCGCTGCGGTTGAAGTCAACGCGTGTGTCACCGTGCTCCCAATCATGGAACAGCCGACCCGCATCGTCCTCCAGATGCACTTGCGCGATATGTACCGTGTGCTCTTGCCCGTTCTCCGGCGTGATGCGTACCGCACCGTCCCGGGCAAGGGGACGGTAGAACTGGGTAATCTGGTAGCCCCGAGGCAGATCGGGAGAGGAATAGTGCTTTCGGTCAAACACGCTGACCGTTTCCACCCGGCAGCCCAGTGCCAGTGCACCGCGCACCGCCAACTCCACTGCTTTTTCGTTGAGCACAGGCCGCACCCCCGGCTCCCCCAGACACAACGGGCAGCAATTTTGGTTGGCGGGCGCACCAAAGGCAGCAGAGCAGGAGCAAAACAGTTTTCTTTCGGTGGCCAGTTCCACATGGGTCTCCAGCCCAATCACAGTCTCCCACCGTGCGATCCTATCCTCCATGGCAGCCGCTCCTTCCTTGTTTTTATACTATTATACATCATTGCGCTCTCCCCGTCCAACTTTCTCTTCCCCGGAGCAAAGAAACGTGGTATACTGATAAAAAGTCAAATCCAGGAGGAATGTATGTTGGCCATGCTGAATTGGGAAGAACTGGAAGCTCAGTGTATGTCCTGCCGCAAGTGCGCCCTGTGCGAGGAGCGCACCAATGTGGTGTTTGGTGTGGGTCCCCGGGACGCGGAGGTCATGTTTATCGGCGAGGGACCCGGCGAGAACGAGGACCTGCAGGGCGAGCCCTTTGTCGGCCGGGGCGGCAAGCTGTTGGACGACATGTTGGAAATCATCGACCTGAGCCGTAAGAAGAACATCTACATCGCCAACATGGTCAAATGCCGTCCCCCCAAGAACCGGGATCCCCTGAACACCGAGCAGGACGCCTGCATCGGCTATCTGCGCAATCAAGTTTCCCTCATCAAGCCCAAAATCATCGTCTGCTTGGGCTGCATCGCCGCTATGCGGGTCATCAAGGAAGATTTTAAAATCACCAAGGAACACGGCCAGTGGTTTGAAAAGAACGGTGTCTGGACCATGGCGCTGTACCACCCCGCCGCCCTGCTTCGTGACCCCCGCCGCAAGCCGGAGGCCTTTGAGGACCTGAAAGTCCTGCAGGCTAAAATCAAAGAAGTGTGCGACCATACTTACTAAACAAAAAGCACCTGCCGCATGCGGCAGGTGCTTTTTTATATTCTGTTTACACACCGGCAAGGGCGTTTTCCATGTCGGCAATCAGGTCCTTCACGTCCTCGATGCCCACAGAGAAGCGCACCAGATCGGGGGAAATACCGGCGGCGGCCAGCTCCGCGTCATTCATCTGACGGTGGGTGGCGGAGGCAGGATGGAGCACGCAGGTCTTGGCATCGGCCACGTGGGTGGCGATGGAGGCCAGGGTCAAACCGGCCATGAACTTTTCCGCTGCCTTGCGGCCGCCCTTCACTCCGAAGGAAACCACACCGCAGGTGCCGTTGGGCATATACTTTTGGGCCAGCTCATACTGGCTGTCCCCTTCCAGACCAGGGAAACGCACCCAAGCCACCTTAGGATGGGCCTGCAGGTACTTGGCCACGGCAAGGCCGTTCTCGCAGTGCTTTGCCATGCGCAGGGGCAGGGTCTCCAGACCCACATTGAGCAGGTAGGCATTCATGGGACCGGGGATAGCGCCGAAGTCGCGCATAAGCTGGGCGGTACACTTGGTGATAAACGCGCCCTCCAGACCGAACCGCTCGGTATAGGTCACACCGTGATAGCTGTCATCGGGAGTGCACAGGCCGGGGAACTTGTCCGGATATTCGGTCCAGTCGAACTTACCGCTGTCCACGATGGCGCCGCCCACCGCGTTGGCATGACCGTCCAGATACTTGGTGGTGGAGTGGGTCACAATGTCAGCGCCCCACTCAAAGGGACGACAGTTGACAGGAGTGGGGAAGGTGTTGTCGATGATAAGAGGCACACCGTGCTCGTGGGCGGCCTTGGCAAACTTCTCAATGTCCAGCACGGACAGGGCGGGGTTTGCGATAGTCTCGCCAAATACCGCCTTGGTGTTGGGCTTAAAGGCGGCATTCAGATCCTCCACAGAACAGTCCGGCTCCACGAAGGTAAACTCAACGCCCATACGCTTCATGGTGACGGCAAACAGGTTGTAAGTGCCGCCGTAGATGGCGGAAGAAGCAACCACATGGTCGCCGCAGGAAGCGATGTTGAACACGGCATAGAAGTTGGCCGCCTGACCGGAAGATGTCAGCATAGCGGCAGTACCGCCCTCCAGCGCGCAAATCTTGGCCGCCACATGGTCGTTGGTGGGGTTCTGCAGGCGGGTATAGAAATAGCCGCTGGCCTCCAGATCGAACAACTTGCCCATATCCTCGCTGGTCTCATAGCGGAAGGTGGTGGACTGTACGATGGGGAAGTTGCGGGGCTCTCCGTTGCCGGGGCGATAGCCCGCGTGGAGGCAGTTGGTGGAAAGCTGATAATCACTCATGGGTAAAACTCCTTCTTGCCGGTAGCTCCGGTACATATCTTTTCAGTATTAAAAGATTACAATTCCATGCCGCATTTGTCAAGTCACGCACGAAAATATCTTCGAAGAAAAAGCAGGGGGTGGAGCAACGCTCCACCCCTGTGCAAATAGTTTAGTTCGCGCCGAACTCGTTAAAGAAGCGGTCGTGGATGGCCTGAACGGCATTCTCCGCATCCCGCTCGTCTACCAGCACGGACACCTTGATCTCGCTGGTGGAGATCATGTGGATGTTGATACCGGCAGAGTACAGAGCCTCGAACATCTTGCAGGCAACGCCGGCATTGTTGGCCATGCCCGCGCCCACAATGGAGATCTTGGCCACCTGATCGCTGGCCTCAACGCGCTTGTAACCGATCACGTCCTGATTGGCCAGCATGACTTCCTTGGCCCGCCCCATATCGTCCTGAGAGACGGTAAAGCTGATGTCCTTGGACTCGTCACGGCCGATGGACTGCAGAATGATGTCCACGTTCACATTCTCCTTGGCCAGTATGGAGAAGATCTTAAAGGCGATACCGGGGCGGTCCTCCAGACCGATCAGAGCCACACGTGCCACATTCTTATCCTTGGCTACACCGCTGACATGAGTTTTTTCCATGGTTTTGACAACCTCCTTGACTTTCGTTCCAGGCTTTCCGCTGAGACTGGAAAGGACCTCCATATTAACATTGTAACGCTTTGCCATCTCCACCGAACGGTTGTGGAGCACCTGAGCACCCAGGCTGGCCAGTTCCAGCATCTCATCAAAGGTGATCTCATCCAGCTTTTTCGCACCGGCAACATGGCGAGGGTCAGCAGTATACACGCCGTCCACGTCGGTATAGATCTGGCACAGGTCGGCATGCAGGGCGGCGGCCAGCGCCACCGCGGATGTATCGGAACCGCCGCGGCCCAGAGTGGTAACATCATCGTACTTGTTGATGCCCTGGAAGCCGGTGACCAGCACGATCTTTTTCTTGTCCAGTTCCTTCTGGATGCGCTCGGCACGGATGCGCTTGATGCGCGCAGCGCTGTAGTTGGAGTCGGTCAGCACGCCCGCCTGCCAGCCGGTCAGAGACACGGCCTGGAAGCCCATAGCTTCGATGGCCATGGCGCACAGGGCCACGGAGATCTGCTCGCCGGTGGACAGGAGCATATCCATCTCACGCTTGGAGGCCTTGGGATTGATCTCCTTGCCCTTGGCGATCAGGTCGTCGGTAGTGTCGCCCTGAGCGGACAAAACCACCACAACGTCGTTGCCCTTCTGGTAGGTCTCGGTGATGATGCGCGCCACATTCAGTATGCGCTCGGTGTTGGCGACGGAGGAGCCGCCGAATTTCTGCACAACAAGAGCCATATTATATTACCTCCTAAAAATGGACTTTCGATCAGGCCAGCACCCGGATGGCAGACAGCATATCCAGTCCGGCCAGCTTCTGCTCCAGCTGGGCCTGGGTCATGGCTTCGGTGAGGAAAGCAATCTCACGGGCCGGGGCACCGCCGCGAGCCAGAAGGGCGACCTCTCCGCAAGCCTTGCGCACCTCGTCCACCGCCGCGTTAACACGAACATACCAGCGGAAGGCCAACTCATCAGGAGCCTGCACCAGATCCTTGGCGCCGGGACCCCATTCGTTGCACTTGCGGGTCTTTACATCCTTGGCAATGTCGACGATGTCGCCCACCACAGCGCTGGCCGTAGGCAGCTTGCCCGCGCCTCGGCCATAGAACATGGTGTCGCCCACCGCATTACCGGTGATCTTAACGGCGTTAAACACGTCCTCCACCCCGGCCAGAGGATCAGAGCCGCTGACCAGATGGGGCGCAACATAAGCGCACACCTTGCCGTTTTCCATGCGCAGCGTGCGGCCCAACAGCTTGATCTTGTAGCCGCAGGAGTTGGCATAATCCACATCAGCCAGAGTAATGGCGGTGATGCCCTGCGTGGGCACCTGCTCGGGATAGATATGCTCGCCAAAGGCCAGCGCCGCCAGAATGCAGATCTTGCGGCAGGCATCGTGTCCTTCAATGTCGGCAGAGGGGTCGCGCTCGGCATAGCCGTTATCCTGCGCCTCCTTCAGCGCCTGTTCAAAGGAGAGACCAGCGCGGATCATGCGGGTCAGGATATAGTTGGTGGTACCGTTGAGGATACCGCACACCTGCTCCACCTCGTTGCCGGCCAGACAGTTGGTCAAAGGCCGCAGCACAGGGATGCCGCCGCCCACGCTGGCTTCAAACAGGTAACTGACTCCATTGGCCTTGGCCAGCTGGAGCAGCTCGTAGCCGTGGGTGGCCACCAGTTCCTTGTTGGAGGACACCACGCTCTTGCCCGCTTTCAGGGCACGGGTGGTAAAGTCCAGCGCCACGGTGGCACCGCCGATGGTCTCCACTACGATGTCCACCTCGGGGTCGTTCTCGATCACGGCGAAATCCTTGACGAAGCAGCCCTTATAGGGGCTGTCGGGAAAATCACGCACATCCAGAATGTACTTCAGGCGCACCTGCTGAGCGGTGCGCTTGTCAATGAGCTCCCGGTTCATAGTCAGAACCTCTGCCACACCGGAGCCTACGGTACCAAAACCAAGAATTGCAACATTTACCATTTTCTCTCTCACCTCATATGTTATCCGGCCAGTATCTCACACTTGAGCACACCGGCCTGTACGCGCACTGCGTCCAACAGGGTTTCCACCGACATGTCCACCGCCGAGGTCTGAGCCGATACCGTGACCACGGCACAGCCATTTGCGGGAATGGACTGATTGATCGTCAGGATATTGCCGCCGCGGCCGCCGAACACATTGAGCACCCCGGACAGCACACCCGGCTCATCCTTGAGCAGGATCTGGAAGGTAACAATGCGCCCATGGAGCATATCCTGAAAGGGACGCACCGCATCCTTATACTTGTAATACGCGCTGCGGCTGATCCCTACCGCCCGGGCGGCACCGTTGATGGTAGCCTCCTCCCCGGTCTCCAGCAGGCTTTTTGCCTGAGCCACTTTGCGGAAAATCTCAGGCATTGCGTCTGCTTCTACAATAAAATACTTGGACAATTGACTCACTGCCATCTCCTCCATGTTATGCGCACACGTTGTCCGCGTTGCAAGAGCATTTGTTCTTGTACTGCGGCCCATTTTAGCACACCAAATCGTTGGTTGCAACACTCCTTGCCAAAAGAAGATGACAATTTTTTCTCTTTTACACAGGGCTTTGTGCACAATTTGCACAATCCCCCGCAAAAACAAGGCATAAGGCGGCCCGTAGGCCGCCTTATGCTGTCAAAAACAAATTGTTCTCGAATGCGATTTCAGGCCGGAACAAAGGGCTCGTCCCCCGGTCCCGGTTCGATGCCGGGGTCTTCGGGATCGACGGGGATCTCCGGGTCAAGGGGCTGTTGCGGATCCGTCAGACCGCCCGGCCAGTTGGGGTCGTCCGGATCGATCAGCCCCTCGGGAAACTCCGGGAATTCCGGTTCGACCTCGGGCGCGGTGGTATGCACCGTGCACACACCCTGCCCCTGAGCAGTGCTCAGGGTGTACTTTTCGTCAGCGGCTTGGGCAGAACCCACCGCCTGACGGGAGTAATCCAGCAGGTTTACGCTCATACAGCTTTCTACCGGGCAGTACGGACCTGCCAGATGGTACAGACCGGTGGCCGCACCCTCGGCATCCAGCACAGGACTGTCCTTGCACACCGTCACCGTAGCCGTCTCGCTGTGTCGGGTGCAGTAGCCGGTGGGGGCATCGTCCCGCAGCATGGTCATGGCACCTACACGGCTGCCTCTGGGATCGCTGCGGCAGGCATCTGTGGGCAAAAGGCCGCTGTCCATACAGTACTCGGTAGTCACCAGATTGTTGATAGTGAAAAAGTCCTTATCTGCCAGACCCCGGTGAATGCGGCTCATGACCTTGTTAAAGGCGATGGAGGCGGGGTTTCTGCCGCTGCTGCGCACTCGCTCAGGCTGACCGTAACCGGTCCAGACCACTGCGGTATAATAGGGAGTGTAGCCGGCAAACCAGCGGTCGTGGTCACTGGTGGAGGAACCAGTCTTACCCGCAACGTGCATGTTGTCAAAGCGGGCCTCATAACCGGTACCGTTTGCCACCACGCTCTGAAGCATGGTGTTCATATAGTAGGCGGTGGAGTCCTTGATGACCACCTCGCTGGCAGTCTCATTCTCCAAAATGACTTCTTTATTGGCATTTAGCACCTTGGTATAGGTGCGGGACGGGGTATACACACCCCGGTTGGGGAACACGGCGAAGGCCTCGGCCATATCCCGGGTATTCACACCGTCAGTCAGGCCGCCCATGGACAGAGGGGCCCGGTCCAGATCGCTGGAGAACTTGCCGTTGATCTCACGGCCCTCTACCAGATCGATCTTGAACTTGTCCTCCACGAACTTGAAGCTGGCCGCCGGGGTGACCAGGTCGGTAAGGATACGGAAAGCAATGGTGTTGGTGGAGTGAGTCAGGCCCTGATACACCGTAGTCAGACCGGCATACTTGGCATTGCCGGAGTTGACGGGATAGGGTGTTCCCTCCTCCGTCAGCTCATAGGGATAGTCATCAATGATGGTAGCAGGTGTGACCAGCCCCATTTCCAGCGCAGGGGCATAGACAGACAGGGGCTTGAAGGAGGAACCGGGCTGGCGGGAGGCCGCAGTAGCGTTGTTGCGCCAGCGGTTGCCCGTCTTTTCTCCCACCTGACCGGCCATTGCCACCACATCGCCGGTCTCGTTGTCGATGATGGTGATGGCCGACTGTAGCTGCTGTCCGCCGCTGGAGGGATAGGGGAAGTTCTCCTTGTTTTCATAGACCTCGTTGACGATGGCCTGAATATCAGGGTCAACGCAGGTGTAGATAGAAAGGCCGCCGGACAGCACCATGTTATAGGCCACGCTGTATTCCACACCCAGCTTTGCCGCCAGATCGTTGGTCACGTCGGTAATGACCTGTTCCTCGTACCAGGAATAAATTTCGGGATTTTCCTCATCCTGATACTCCACGGCCCGGCTGGTGAATACCAGTTCCTGTGCTTTGGCCTGCTCATACTCCTCTTTGGTCAGGTAGTCCTGCTCGTACATGGCCCGCAGGACCAGGTTTTTGCGGCGCTCATTGTTTTCCGGATTGGTGTAAGGGTCGTACAGAGACGGGTTGTTGGTAATGGAGATAAGGCTTGCACATTCGGCCACCGTCAGCTCACTGAGATGCTTGCCGAAATACTTGTACGATGCCGTATAGACGCCGTCGCAGTTACGGCCCAGATAGATATAGTTCAAATACCATTCCAGCGTGGTTTCCTTATCATAGTTCTTGGTAAACTCCAGCGCCCGGAATATCTCCACCACCTTGCGCTTGACGGTGGTATCGTTGTAGGTGGTGATGTTCTTGATCAACTGCTGGGTAATGGTGGAGCCGCCCTGAATGTCCTGCCCGGTGAACATGAGCAGGATGGCCTTGGCCGTGCGTTTCCAGTCCACACCCGGGTGGGTCCAAAATCGCTGATCCTCAATGGCAACCGTAGCATTGATCAGGTCTTCGGGAATGTCCTTGAAATCTACCCAGATGCGATTTTCATCTCCGTGGAGGGTGCGAAGCTCGCGTTCTTTCCCGTTTTCATCCACATAGTAGAGAACAGAGTTCAAACCGGCGTGGAAATTATCCAAATCCAGCGGTGTCAGAGGGATGATGACCGTTTTGACATAGACAGCAGCAAAACAGGCCAGCAAAGCGCTGGTGGTGATGGCCACCAGCAAAAGCGTGCCCAACACCCGCAGCGCTAACCCACCTGGGGAGCGGCGTCTTCTGCGCCGACAGCGAGGCCGGGGCTCGTGTCGTTCCTCGTGTCCTGCGGTTCGATTGAAATCAGGCATAAGATACCTCCGATAAAAAAGACAGTTCCGTCTTTATACGCATAACAAATTTATAGTATTATAACACATTTTCCCCATTTGTCCACCCCCGCCCCCGCCAATTGGGCATTTTTGGAAATTACTAAAATTCGCCCTGACTCCCCCTTGCTTTTTCCAGGCATACAGGGTACAATCAAAACACAAAGCATTGAATTGACAGGAGGTACTCACTATGAGCGAAGAATTCGGCCCTGACTTTATCACCGTCACCGACGAGGACGGCAATGAATTTGAATTGGAACATCTGGACACACTGGAGTACAAGGGCAACATCTATATGGCCTTTTTCCCCGCTGTGGAAGGGGAGGAAAACGAAAACGGCGAGTTTATCGACGTGGATCCCGATGACGAGGAATACGGCATGGTCATTATGAAGGTCATCGAGGAAAACGGCGAGGAGCTGTTCTCCACGCTGGACAGCGAGGAAGAAGAACAGGAGGTCTATGAGCAATTCATGGAGCGCCTGTTCGCCGACGAGGAGTAATCCCCCACCCATACCCAAGGTGCCTCGCAGATAAGTGAGAGTCGAAATCTTTGATTTCGTGTCTCGAACTTATGCATAGCTTTTTGCGCCCGCAGGCGCAAAAGAAGCGAAATCTGTTTTTTTGACGCGACATGCGCGTGGCAAAAAACACATCTCGGTCTGCAAACGTGCGAGCGAAGCGAGTGCGCTGCGGCAGACCGCAGCCCACTCAAAAAAGTGCTTGCACTTTTTTGAAAAACTTTTCCTGCTCGGTGCGTGATGGGCTCTTTTAAACCCACATTTATTAAACGGGACGCCCCCTCACCGCGTGGATTGCAGGCCTCCCGGCCCCCTTTGAGGTCAGCCGGACGTTGGAAGCAGTAAAGCGCAGTGGAGGCGACCCACCTGCCATACGTGCAGGTTTTAAACGGGTCCACACGGCCAGAGCGGGGCTTTTTCCATCCATGAAGCCGCGGCATTGCCGCGGCTTTTTTGTATAATCGCACCAAAGCCGGGCAACACTAAAGCCGGATCACTGAAACGAGGAGGGATTCTATCGTGATCATGGATAAGATTGCCCTGACACTGCTGATCATCGGCGGCCTGAACTGGCTCAGTGTGGGCCTGTTCACCTTTGATCTGGTGGCATTTGCCTGTGGTGGCTCCGCCAGCCTCATCAGCCGCGCGGTGTACACTCTGGTGGGCCTGTCTGCCGTGTGGTGCATCACTCTGCTGTTCCGGGACCGCGAAGTCGTGGAACGAAACACCTGACCGCAACTGCCCCCGGCTGTGCCAGCATGCGCCGCCGGGGGCAATTCCTGTTCTTGACTTTCTTGACAGGACTGTTACAATGTAATCAAAGTCACCCCCCCAGGGTGGGGTATCTTGCAAAGCAGGGTGTGTAACATGAGACAAACATTCAACGTCACCGGCATGACCTGTTCCGCCTGTTCGGCTCACGTGGAAAAAGCCGTGAGCAAACTGCCCGGCATCCGGTCAGCGACAGTCAATCTGCTTGCCAGCCGCATGGTGGCTGAATTTGACGAAAATGCACTGTCCACAGATGACATCATCAAGGCCGTCACCGATGCAGGCTACGGAGCTTCTGTGCCCAACAAAGCAAATAAGATCTCTGAAAAGGCCCACGAAACGGATGATGAGCTGACCGCCATGAAGAGCAGACTCATCTGGTCTTTCGTGTTTCTTGCACCCCTGTTTTACCTTGCCATGGGGCATATGATGGGCGCGCCCCTGCCAACGTTTTTGGCCGGGCATGAAAATGCCGTTTCTTACACCTTCAGCCAATTCTTACTTACCTTGCCCATTTTGTACCTGAACAGAAAATACTACAAAGTGGGTTTCAAGGCTCTGCGCAACCATGCCCCCAACATGGACTCCCTGATCGCCATCGGCTCCGCCGCCGCCGTGATCTTCAGTGTGATAACCATTTACCGGGTCGGGCATGGTCTGGGGCACAATGATGCAGGCTTGGTGGAATGGGGCATCATGTCGGGGCTGTACTTTGAGTCCGCCGGTATGATCCTGACCCTCGTCACCCTTGGCAAGTATCTGGAGACCCGAGCCAAGGGAAAGACCTCTCAGGCCATTACCAGACTCATGGACCTCGCTCCCAAAACGGCCCGGGTCCTGCGCGACGACACGGAAATAGAGATTCCCGTGGAAGAGGTACGGGTGGGCGACCGGGTGGTGGTCCGCCCCGGCCAGTCCATCCCGGTGGACGGCATCATCGTGCAGGGCAGTTCCACCGTGGACGAATCCGCCCTGACCGGCGAGTCTCTTCCGGTGGATAAGTCCGTGGGTGACAAGGTGGCCGCCGCTTCTATCAATAAATCCGGCGCTTTTATTCTGGAGGCTCTTCGGGTGGGTGAGGACACCACCCTGTCCCAGATGATACGACTGGTGGAGGAAGCCTCCGCCTCCAAAGCCCCCATTGCCAAGTTGGCAGACAAGGTGGCCGGCATCTTCGTGCCCGCGGTCATGACCATATCCGCCATCACCGCGGCAGTGTGGCTGTTGGCGGTCGGTAGTGTGGCCAACGCTCTGACCGCAAGCATTTCCGTGCTGGTCATCTCCTGTCCCTGCGCGCTGGGGCTTGCCACCCCCGTCGCCATCATGGTAGGGACCGGAAAGGGTGCCGAACACGGCATCCTCATCAAATCCGCCGAAGCCCTTGAAATACTGCGGACCGTGGATACAGTGGTGCTGGACAAGACCGGCACGCTGACCCAAGGCAAGCCCGTGGTCACCGACATCATCCCCACTCACAATACCACGCAGGACGGTCTGCTTCTGCTGGCCGCCTGTCTGGAAGCTCCTTCAGAGCATCCCCTCGCCGCCGCCATTGTGGAAGAGAGCCAAAAACGAAACCTGTCCATTGCCGCAGTCACCGAATTTGAAGCCGTCCACGGAAAAGGTGTAAAGGCTATGCTGGCGGACAAGCCCTGTCTGGGTGGAAACCGCGCCCTGCTGGAGCAGGAGGGCATCTCTTTGGGCGAGCTTGCCGCCCGGGCGGATGTGCTGGCCGGGCAGGGCAAAACTCCCCTGTTTTTTGCTGTTGACGGCCAACTGATAGGCCTGATCGCCGTGGCTGACACCCCCAAGCCCACCAGTGCCACCGCTGTTTCCGCTTTCCGTTCCCTCGGTCTGGAAGTGGTTATGCTCACCGGCGACAACCGCCGCACCGCCCACGCCATCGGAACTGCACTGGGAGTGGACAACGTCATGGCCGAGGTATTGCCTCAGGACAAGGAACAGGTGGTCTCCCATCTCCAGCAGCAGGGCAAAACTGTTGCCATGATCGGCGACGGCATCAACGACGCGCCTGCTCTTGCAAGAGCGGATGTAGGTCTTGCCATCGGGGCAGGTACGGATGTTGCCATCGAGAGTGCAGACATCGTGCTGATGAAGTCCGACCTGCTGGACGCGGCAACCGCGGTAGAGCTGTCCCGGGCCACGCTGCGCAACATAAAGCAAAACCTGTTCTGGGCCTTCTTTTATAATTCCATCGGCATCCCGCTGGCCGCCGGTGTGTTTTTCCACAGTCTGAACTGGCAGCTCAATCCCACGTTCGCCGCCGCCGCTATGAGTCTGAGCTCCGTGTGCGTGGTATCTAACGCTCTGCGCCTGCGCCTGTTCAAAAGCAAATTCAAGTCAAACCTGCCGGATGAACCGGCCCAAGATACAAAAGGAGGAACTGAAATTATGACCAAAACCATGATCATCGAGGGTATGATGTGTACCCACTGTACCGGCCGCGTGGAAAAGGTGCTGTCCGCACTGGATGGTGTATCCGCCGTGGAGATGAGTCTGGAGGGCAAGTCTGCCACCCTGACCCTGAGCAAAGATGTGGACAACAAGGTACTCACCGATGCCGTCACCGAGGCGGGCTATCAGGTGGTGAGCGTACAGTGAAGGCCGACCACGATCAGATCTGTCAGCTGTTAAAAACCGCTCGCGGCCAGATGGACGGTATCTTAAAGATGGTGGATGAGGACCGCTACTGTCTGGACATATCCAACCAGCTCATGGCCACCCAATCCATTTTAAAAAAAGCCAACCGCATGGTACTGCGCGCCCACATAGACTGCTGTGTGCGTCAGGCGGTGGAAAACGGCAACCCGGATGAAAAGCTGGATGAACTGACCGCTCTACTGGACAAGCTCTCCGATTAAAGACACATAGACCGCCCCTTTTCGGTAAAACTAAGCCGAAAGGGGTGGTTTTTTGCACGCTAAATTCAAATATTTACTGGCAGGTGCAGCAGCTGGAGCTGCCAACGGTTTTTTCGGGGGCGGAGGCGGCTCGGTACTGGTCCCTCTGCTCACCCGGTACTGCGGCTTGGACCAGCGCAAAGCCTTTGCCACCTCGGTGGCAGTCATCCTGCCCCTGTGCGTACTGTCCGCAGTCATCTATTTCATGCGGGGCGGATTGGATTTTGCCACGGCATGGCCCTACCTTATAGGCGGCACCGCAGGCGGCTGGCTGGGCGGCAAACTGTTTAAGGGCGTACGTGTGGACTGGCTGCGCCGGGGCTTTGGTCTGCTGCTGATCTACGGCGGTGTGAGGTATTTCCTGTGAGCGGCCCCGTACCCGCCCTGCTGGCAGGATTACTGACAGGGATACTATCTGGCTTTGGTGTGGGCGGTGGCACCCTGCTTTTGGTATATATGACATTGGTCGCCGGACTTGACCAGCAGCTGGCTCAGGGCATCAACCTGCTCTACTTCCTCCCCGCCGGACTGATGGCGCTGCCCGCCCACATCAAGAACGGCTATATCGAAAAGCAATCTTTGCTCCCCGCCGTCGGCGCAGGCCTGATCTGCGCGGCGCTGGGAGCATGGGCCGCTACGGCGGTCAACACCGACCTTCTTCGCAAATGCTTCGGTGCTTTTCTGATTTTGATCGGAATATGGGAGCTTTTCAAAAAAGAAAAAAGGTGAGGCTGCAAAGCAGCCTCACCCCGGAGTTATGTATTACAGAAAGATCTTGCTCTCGCCTCGGCGGGCATAGACATCCTCCAGCTCATGCTGATGGTACAGATAGCCCTCGTCATCGTAGTACTTGGCACCCTTGGGACAGCGCTTGACGCAGGCACAGCACTTGATGCAGATACCGGTCACGCTGGTCACGTCCTGAGGATCAATGGAGCCCATGGTGCAGATACGGGCACACAGACCGCAGTTGATGCACTTGTCCGGGTCGGTCTTGGGCTTAACCTTGAGGATGTTGATGGGGTTTGCGTTGCGGTCGCGGGGGGTGTAGTAGGGGCGGATGGGATCCTCACCCTCCACCGCCACAGGACCTTCTACCGCGCCGGAAAGCACCTTTTCCGCTACCTTCTCGCCCAGCTCACGGGCCATAGCCAGATCGTCCGGATCGGGACGGCCTGCGCCCAGGGTGGTAGAGAAGGAGTGCTCACCCACAAAGGCACCGCCGCCGATAGCAGTCAGACCGTTTACGGTCATAATGTTGCGCAGTTCCATCAGGCCGTCGTCAAAATTACGGTTGCCGTAAGTGACCACGGGCACGGCCAGCGCGCCGTTACCCTTGATGTTCTTAGTCAGGTAGGGCAGCAGCACATTAGGGACACGACCTGCGTACACGGGGGTACCAAATACCACTAAATCGGTGTCGGCAAAGGAAATTTCCTGTGCCCGGACCGTGGGCAGACTGAAGTCATACTCGGCATACTCACAGCCCAGCTTGTCACAGGCCGCCTTTGCCACGGTGGTGACCATCTTTTTCGTGTTGCCCGTTCCGGTGAAATACACGGCCCAGACTTTGTTGATTTTATTCATCTTAAATTCCTCCCTGCGCCTGTTCACGGCTTTTTTGCAGACGGCGAAAATCCAGATAGCCCTCCAAAATCAGGCTGGCCGCCACTGCATCTACCGTTTTTTTGCGTTTTTTCGCATTTTTACCCGACTCAAACAGGATGCGGTGGGCATCCACGGTGGTGCGCCGCTCATCCCACAGCACCGGAGCAAGTCCAGTCATTTGCTCCACTTGGGCGGCAAAGTCCCGGTACAGCTGCGCCCGGGGCCCTTCCGTACCGTCCATGTTCCGGGGGAAGCCCATCACAAGCTCCTCCACCCGGTTTTCCCGAACCAGACGGGCCAGCTCCTCCAGCACCACCTGCTCCTTCCTGCTGTGGATGGTGGTGGTGGTTCCGGCCAGAAAGCCCGTAGGGTCAGAGATGGCCACGCCGGTATGGGCATCGCCGTAATCAATGGCCATGACGATCACAGACATACCTCCCTCCGTTTTCTTTTCTATTATATCGTCTTATGCCGCCGTGCGCAAGGGAAATGCACTTTTACTCACAAGGAATACGCAGGAGTTTTGTTTTAAGTGTTGCAAATGGAAAAAAATTCTGTTAAAATGTAGAACGATGATGTGTATCCTCTATTTTGGGGTTCGCATCATCTCCGGCGGAAGTGACACCCCATAATCTTGTGTCTGCACAAGCACGTTCCGCCCCACTTGTAAGCGAGGGGAATCACTCATGGAAAACAATAAAAAAGCAAACCGCAACAAGCAGGAGGACATCGCACTGACCCGTGCGCTGATCTGGTTCGGCGCGGCTATGGTGCTGGAATTCCTGTTGCTGCTTGTCAATAAATATTATATCAACTTCACCGCCGACTCCGCCTCTATCGATTTGGCCTTGGCCCTTGGCACGGTGATCAAAGTCACCACCGTTCTGGGTCTGCTGGGCGCAGCCGTGTGCGGTTTCTTCGGTTGGACGCGCGCCAAGGGCGACGGCCCCTTTCCTTTCCTTTGGCTGGTGCTGACCGCCACCGTTCTTGCCGTGGGCATCGGTTCGGGTCTGATTGCTCTGTTCTATCGTGCCGCTGTTGAACTGCTGTATGTCCTGGTCCCTGCCGCAGCAGTGCTGGCACTGGTGTACTACCTGTACCAGCGCGAGTTCTTCTTCTCCGCCTGCGGCACGGGCGTGGGCCTGCTGGGCCTGTGGCTGGTGCGCAAGAACAACGGCAATCATGATCTGCTGGTCACCCTCTATACCGTAATTGGTGCGGTGGTCCTGCTTGCCATCCTGCTGCTGATTCTGCACCTGAAGAAAAATCAGGGTGCCCTGACCATCAACGGCAAGCAGCTGTCCATTCTGTCCAAGAACAGCAACTACCTGCCGATCTTCCTGTCCTGCGCCATCGGGCTGCTGGCTCTGGCCGCCGGTCTGCTGCTGGGCGGTACCGCAGCGTTCTATCTGTTGTTTGTCCTGCTGGCTTGGCTGTTTATCCTGCTGGTGTACTACACGGTAAAAATGATGTAAATAAAAAGAAGCGCTCCGAATTTCGGAGCGCTTCTTTTTTTACTCAGCCAAACAGCTTCAGCTTTTCCACCGCTTTGCGGGCTACCCGGTACAGCGGGATCTCCAGTTCTTTTTGCGCCTGCTTCAGGTGATGACGGATCTCAATGTGCTGCGGGCAGTGCTGCTCACACTTGCCGCAGCCGATGCAGTTGGAGGCGGCGGCAGATGTCTTGCGGAACGCGGTACACATGGCATACTCCACCAGGGCCCGTCCCTTCCCCTCGGTATGGCGGCGGTTATAGGCGGCAAAGGTACCCGGTATATCCACACCCTTGGGGCAGGGCATACAGTAACCGCATCCGGTGCAGCCCACCTTCATTTTTTCATTGATGGCCTTCACCACCCGGGCAAGCATCTCCTGCTCTGGCTCGCCCAGCTCCCCCGCAGACACAGTGGCGGCTGTGTTGCAGTTGTCCTGCACCATCTCCAGAGTGTTCATACCGGACAACACGCAGGTCACTTCTGGTTGATTCCACAGCCAACGCAGCGCCCACTGGGCCGGTGTGCGGGAAACGGGATACTCCGCAAAAATCCGCTTCGCCGAATCGGGCAGGTTATTGACCAGTCTGCCGCCCCGCAGGGGCTCCATAATGACCACGGGCAGCCCCTTCTCATTGGCATAGTGCAGTCCCCGGCGGCCTGCCTGAGAGTGTTCATCCATATAGTTATACTGGATCTGGCAGAACTCCCAGTCGTAGGCATTCACCAGCTTACAGAACATGTCCGTATTGCCGTGGTAGGAAAAACCCACCTGCCGGATCTGCCCACTCGCCTTTTTCTCTGCCAACCATTCGTCCACACCCAATCCCTTCAGCCGCTCCCATGTGTCCACATCGGTGAGCATGTGCATCAGGTAGTAGTCCACATGGTCGGTGCGTAGCCGCTTGAGCTGCTCCTGAAACAGAGTCTCCAGCCGCTCCCGACTGCGAATGAGATAGTGGGGCAGCTTGGTGGCAATATACACCTTGTCCCGAATATGGTTGCGCTCCAGAATCTCGCCCAGAGCGGCCTCGCTGCCGGGGTAGACATAGGCAGTGTCGTAGTAGTTCACCCCTACCTCATAGGCGGCCATAATCTCCTTTTCCGCCTTGTTCAGGTCAATGCGCCCCATATTCTGGGTAAAGCGCATGCAGCCGTAACCTAGGATAGAAATATTATTTCCGTACTTGTCCTGTCTGTAGTTCATAGCATCCTCCACCATGTTGTTTTTCTCATTGTAACAGCTTACATATCCCGCCGCAAGAAATAAAAAGAAAGGTATCGCATTTTCCCGCAGACTATGGTAAAATCCAGTAGAATGACATGCGCCGCAGGTGCGCAACAGGAGGAATCTGGAATGTTGAACGAGTTTAAGAGCAAATACGTCACCCCCGAACAGGCGGCCAAGGCCGTTCAGTCCGGCGACTGGGTGGATTACGGCTTCGGCGGCGGCTTCCCGGAGCTGATGGACAAGGCCCTTGCCGCGCGCAAGGGCGAGGTGACCGACGTAAAGATCCGCGGCGGTCTTGTGATCCGTCCCCGTATCGAAGTGGTGGAGTGCGACCCCGAGCAGACCAGCTTCCACTATTACAGCTGGCACATCGGCGACTATGAGCGCAAGCTGCAAAGCCGCGGTCTGGTGCAGTTTATGCCCATGATCCTGCGCAATCTGCCCGACCTGTACCGCCACCACATCAAGGTGGATGTGGCTTTCGTCCCCGTATCTACCCCGGATGACAAGGGCTACTGCGGTCTGGGCATCTCCAACTATGCCTGGCGCACCATCTTCGAAAATGCCCGCACCGTCATCTTCGAAATCAACGAGAAAATGCCCCGGCTGCAGGGTGTGGACGGCTCTCACCGGGTCCACCTGTCCGAGGCGGACTATATTGTGGAGGGCGAACACGAGGCTCTGCCCACCCGCACCTACAAGGATGCTACTGAAACAGACATCGCCATCGCCAAGCTGGTGGTCAATGAGATCCCCGACGGCGCGGTGCTCTCTCTGGGTGTGGGCGGTGTTCCCTTCGCCGTGGCCAATATGCTGGCTCAGTCCGATCTGAAGGACCTGGGCTGCTGGACGGGCACCATCAGCGATGCGTTTATGGCCCTGTACCGGGCAGGCAAGCTGACCAACGGTCGCAAGGAGCTGGACCGCGGCCTGTCCAGTTGGAATCTGGCCATGGGCTCTCAGGAGCTGTACGACTGGCTGGATGCCGAGCCCGGCATCTTCCACCCCGGCGACGTGGACTACATCCATTCCCCCGAGCGCATGAGCAAGATGAGCAATTTCGTCGGCATCATGGGCGGTGTGCAGCTTGACCTGATGGGTCAGGAAAATGCCGAGTCCGCAGGCAAGCGTCAGCTGTCCGGCATCGGCGGCCAGCTGGACTTTTTGGAGGGCTCCTACCGCTCCGAGGGCGGCAAGGGCTTTATCTGCCTGAACTCCGCCCGCAAGGACAAAGAGGGCAACCTGAAGTCCAACATCGTGCCCTTTATCCCCGGCGGCAGCGTGGTGTCCGGTCCCCGCACCATGATCCAGTACGTAGCCACCGAATACGGCGTGGTCAAACTGTCCGGCCTGTCCCTGCGCGAGCGCGCCCAGGCCATGATTTCCATTGCCCACCCTGCCTTCCATGCCGAGTTGGAGGCCTATGCCAAGGAAACTTGGGGTTAATTATTCCATGCTCAACGCTCCTCCGGATTTTTCCGGAGGAGCGTTTGTGTCCCCACTGCTCATTTACAAGCAGAAAAAAGTGTGATACATTTAGGTGTATTCCAATTTCGGAGGCTTTTTATGAAGCGACTGCTCTGCCTAATGTGTGTTCTTGCCCTGCTGACCGGCTGCGCCCCCGCCGGGCAGGAACCGTCCCGGCTCAATATCGTAGCCACCACCTACCCCACCTATCTGGCTGCCCTTGCGGTGACCCAGGGTGTGGAGGGCGTGTCGGTTTCCCGCCTTGATACGGGCAGTGTCAGCTGTCTGCACGACTATACCCTCACTGTCAATGACATGAAAAAACTGTCCCAGGCAGATGTGATCGTGATGAACGGCGCAGGGCTGGAGGATTTCATGTCCGATACCCTTGCCGCCACCGACGCGCTGGTTATCGACTGTTCCGAAAGGGTAGAACTGCTCCCTGTCGTGAGCCACCACGACCACGAGCACGACGGGGAGCACGGCCACTTTGATCCCCACTACTGGATGGACCCGCTCAACTTCCACACCATGGTGGGCAATGTGCGCCGCGGTCTTTGGGACTTGTTTCCCGGTGAGGTCGCCCCTGATCTGAGTGCCAACACCACTCTTGCCTTCGAACAGCTCCAACCTCTCTATGAGTTGGGCTTGAAGTATCTGTATCCGCAGTCGGAAAATGCCATCTCCGTTCCCGGTTTGATCACCTTCCACGACGGTTTCCAGTACCTGGCCTATACCTTCCATCTGCCCTTGCTTGCCAGCATCGAGGAGGAGGCGGGCAGCGAGGCCAGCGCCAAGGAGATGGACGAGATCATCCGGCTGGTGAAGGAAAAGAACGTCCCTGTCATCTTTACTGAGGTCAACGGCTCGGATGCTACGGCTAAGGCCATCGCACGAGAGACGGGCTGCGCCGTGGCGCAGCTGTCCATGATCATGGACGGGTGGGAGCCGACCGAGGAGGACAGCAGTCCCATTACCCCCTACACCGAACTGATGTTGAACAATATCTATACCCTCATCAACGGCTTTGCCGGACGGGAGGTGCTAAGTCCATCATGAGAAAAATCAAACACGGCAAGCTGGTCAGCGGCTGTGCCGATGCCTGCTGTCTGAAGCTGGAGGGGCTGAACGTCCGTCTGGATGGTGAGCCCATCTTGTCCGACGTGTCATTTCACCTGCACTGCGGGGAGATCGTGGCCCTCATTGGCCCCAACGGGGCGGGAAAGTCCTCTCTGCTGCGGGCCATTCTGGGCCAGCTGCCCTATTCCGGCTCCATCACCTTCTCCCCCGCCGGCGGCCCCGCCATTCGGCTGGGGGACCCCACCGGCACCGTCAAGGGCACCCGCCCGCTGGTAGGCTACGTGCCCCAGTCCCCCACCTTTGACCGGGGCGACCCCCTGTCGGTACTGGACTTCTTTACCGCCGCCACCTCCAACTGGCCCGTATGTCTGCCCGTCCCGACCCGTTACCGGGAGCAGGCCGCCGCCTGCCTTGCCCGGGTACACGGCGAGGACCTTTTGGACAAGCCCATGGGCAGTCTGTCCGGCGGTCAGCTTCAGCGCGTCCTGCTGGCACTGGCACTGGACCCGGTTCCCCATATCCTGCTGCTGGACGAGCCCCTGTCCGGTGTGGATGTGGAGGGTGAGCACCAGCTGCTGGACATGCTGGACGAGCTTCGCACCCAGTATGACCTGTCCATCTTCCTGACCACCCACGATTTTGCAACGTTGGAGCACTTTGCCGACAAAGTGGTCCTTCTCAACAAACAGGTGCTCAAAGCGGGTTCTCCCTCCGAGGTGCTCTCCTCTCCCGAGTTTTACCGGACCTTCCACCTGCGCATGGGGAAAGGAGGCGAGGAATGATGCAGCTTTGGTATTTCCTTGTGGACCTGCTCCCCTTTGAGTGGGCACAGACGGGCAGCATGTATTTTATGAAAAACGCGTTGCTGGCGGTGCTGGTCATCTCTCCCCTGTTCGGTCTGCTGTCCACCATGGTGGTGCACAGCCGGATGTCCTTCTTCTCCGACGCGCTGGGCCACTCCGCCTTTACCGGCATGGCCATCGGCGCCATCTGCGGCTTTGGCGAGCCCACTTGGGCGGCGGTGGTCTTTGCGGTGGTCTTCGCAGTGCTGTTCAATCTGGTGCGCCGCCGCTCCGCTCTGACCAGCGACACGGTCATTGGTGTATTTTCCTCTACCGCAGTAGCTTTGGGCATCTTCATTTCCACCTTGGGTGGCCGCTCCTTCACCAAGTTCAACAGTCTGCTCATCGGTGATATTTTGTCCGTGGACCCGGGCAAAATCGGCCTGCTGGCTCTGATTTTGCTGGCGGTGCTGGCTCTGTGGGCGGTATCCTTCAACCACCTGATGCTGTCCACCGTCCACCCTGCACTTGCAGGGAGCCGCGGTGTCAAAGTCTTTTGGCAGGAGACCGTGTTCTCCGTGGCCATCGCTGTGGTGGTCACCCTGTCCATGACTTGGGTGGGTCTGCTGGTCATCAACTCCCTTCTGGTGCTGCCCGCCGCATCCGCTCGAAACACCGCCCGGAACATGACCCAGTATCACCTGTTTTCCGTTCTCGGTGCGGTGGTCTGTGGAGTTGCCGGCCTGATGACCTCCTACTATCTGGGCTCCTCCGCTGGCGCTTCCATCACCCTGTATCTGGCTGTGTGGTTCGCCCTGTCCTTCTCCGCACGCAAAAAAGTGTGATCGATAAAAATTGCCGTGATTTTCTCACGGCAATTTTTTCTTTTCTATCATTTTGTTTTTTGCACATACTATCCTGCGGATGGAACTCCGGGCAAAACCAACACACGCAGGAGGAAACGATGAAAAGAGCTTTTCTGACTTTTGTCATGGCAGTGATGCTCACCGCCTCGCTGGCGGCCTGCACCAGCACATCCACCGGTACCAAAAATGCGACCGGCAATGGTAGCGGAAGCACCGCTCAAGGCCGCTCCTATGGCGGTGGCTCCGGCAACAGCGGCACCGGTATGGCCGGCCGCAGCGGCGGCAGCACCATGAACAACAGCGGCCGTTATTATGCCGACGACAACGGTGATGTGTTCGGTGGCAACGATGGCATTGGCAACGACATTGGCAATGCTGCCGGCGATATGATGAACGGCATTGGCAACGCGGTCCGAGACATGACCCGCTAAAGCAAACGCTGACCAAATCGGCAAGAGCAGATGGCGAGAAAATTTCGCGGGATAAAAAGACGTGATTTTGCAGGAATAATTGGTTTATTTCAAAAAATCACAACGCATTTAGCCCCGAAAGTTTCCGCAAGCTGCCGCAGGCGACTTTGGTCTGCGTTTGCTAAAAAGAAAAGCGTGCATCAAACCCTTGGATTTGATGCACGCTTTTTGTTATTTCCTTTTGTTAATGCCCCGGCCCTTGGTGTTTTTGGGTTTGGCTTTGGCCCAGCCCGCCTTCTTGCCACTGCGGTCGGATGGCTTGCGTGGCACAGGCTGTTTACTCTGCTTGGCGCGTCTGTCCTCCTGTTTGGGGGCAGCACCCTTATCCGGGCGGACGAGACAGTGCTTTCCAAAGCCGATCAGGTCCTGTCTGTCCGTCTTTTGCAATGCCTCCAGCACCAATTTGCGGTTCTGGGGCTTGCGCCACTGCATCAACGCCCGCTGAAGTGCCTTGTCGTGGGGTGTTCTGGGCACGAACACCGGCTTCATGGTCCGGGGGTCAATGCCCGTGTACCACATACAGGTGGCCAATGTGCCGGGAGTGGGATAGAAGTCCTGCACCTGCTCGGGCATGTGACCCTGCTTATTGAGCCACTCCGCCAGCTCTACCGCGTCCTTTAGCGTACAGCCGGGATGGGAGGAAATGAGATAGGGCACCAGATACTGCTCCTTGCCGTAGCGCCGGTTGAGCTTCTGGTACTTCTCCCGGAACTTCTCGTACACCTCGATATGGGGCTTGCCCATGTAGTCCAGGGTATGTGCCACACAGTGCTCCGGCGCCACCTTCAGCTGGCCGGAGATGTGGTGCTGGACGAGGTCGGTGAAAAATTCCCCGCTGGGGTCCTTCATCAAATAATCAAAGCGAATGCCTGAGCGGATGAACACCTTTTTCACCTTGGGAATCTCCCTCAATTTGCGCAGGAGCATCATATAATCGGTATGGTCCGCGTCCAGATTGGGACAGGGCTCGGGGGCAAGGCAGGCACGGTTTTTGCACAGTCCGCTTTTCAACTGCTTCTGGCAGGATGGGCGGCGGAATGTGGCCGACGGACCACCCACATCGTGGATATAGCCCTTGAAGCCGGGATGGGCGGTAAGGGCCTTGACTTCCCGAATGACGGATTCGTGACTGCGGCAGGAGATGGTGCGCCCCTGATGGAATGCAAGGGAGCAGAAGTTACACGCACCAAAACAGCCCCGGTTGTGGGTGACGGAGAAGCGCACCTCTTCAATGGCGGGCACTCCGCCCATGTCGTCATACATGGGGTGGGGCTCCTTCACATAGGGAAGCTCCGCCACCTCATCCATTTCCTGTGTCGTCAGGGGCATGGCAGGAGGATTGACGATGAGAAAGTCGCGCCCGTGCTTCTGCACGATTGCCTTGCCTACAAAGGGGTCGTGCTCCTGATATTCCACCATGTTGGCCTTTGCATAGGCCTCTTTGGACGAGGCGACCTCCTCGAAAGAGGGCACCTCCACCTTGGGATAGGCGCAGACATTGGGAAATTTTGCCGCCACGCAGGTGCCCCGCACGTCGGTGATCTCGCTCACAGGTGTCCCGCTTGCAAGCCGGGCGGCGATCTCCTTGGTGGCCCGCTCTCCCATGCCATAGGTCAAAATATCCGCCTGCGCGTCAAAGAGGATGGAGCGGCGCACCTTATCCTCCCAATAGTCATAGTGGGCAAAGCGGCGCAAGGACGCTTCCAGTCCGCCGATGACGATGGGAATGTCTCCAAACACCTCCCGCACCCGGTTGGAATAGACCACGGTAGCATGGTCAGGCCGCAGGCCGGGCTTTCTGCCGGGGGAATAGGCATCGTCGTGGCGGCGCTTTTTTGCCGCAGTATAGTGGGCCACCATGGAGTCGATATTGCCTGCGGAGATCATCACCGCCAGCCGGGGACGGCCCAGCGCGGCAAATGCCTTGGGGTCCTTCCAGTCCGGCTGGGGCAGGATGGCCACCCGGTACCCCTCCGCCTCCAGTACTCTTGCAATGATGGTGGTGCCAAAAGAGGGGTGATCTACGTAGGCATCGCCGGTAATGACGAGAAAATCATAATCATCCCAACCCCGGCGGCGCATATCTTCAATTGTTACAGGAAGAAACAAATCACGCTCAAAACTCACTATACTCACCCCTGTAAATGGCAGGGCGGGGGCAGGCCCCCGCCCTATGAAGTGTTTACTTGCCGTAGCCAATGTATTTTTCCAAAATGTCCAGCGGCACCCGACTGCCCTGTTCCTCCCCCACCTTCACAAAGCCGTACTTGCGGTAGAAGTGCTGGGCATGCTCGTTATAGGGCGCACAGCGCAGGCGCAGTTTGTCCCGGCCCATGGGTCGAAAGTGGGCCACCGCCTGACCGATGAGCTGGATACCCAAATGCTGGTCACGGCGCTGGTAGTCGATGTAGCAGAACGGGATGTAGCCCGCGTTGTCCTGGCTGTAACGCTTGGCATCCATCTGAACGATGCCCACCCATTCGTCCCGGTCAAAGGCCATGGCCACCCCCCACGGGGACTGGGCAAGGTGCTCCTCGGCATCCCGCAGGAAGCCGTGAGGCTCAAAATCCGGACCGTTCACATGGGTGTTGTGCCATGCGTCACTGCGGGCGGCAATATACAGATCGCGCTCCGTCTGCCAGTCGATGGGCCGGAACCACAGGTTGATGTCCCGCTCCGACTCCAATCCCTTCCACCAGTTCTGGTGGGCCAGAGTAGAGTTTTCCTCATTCAGATGGGAATTGTCGCCCTCATAGCACATCTCAAACTTTTCCCCATCCCACATGAAACAGGACACCGATGTGTTGTCCGTGTGAGGAGACTCATGCCAGCGCTCCGGAGGCAGGTTGCGGGCAGTCACGGAAAATTGCTGAATGGCTGTGCCGTGGCTAACCACCGCTACCGTCTGGTCAGGGTGCGCTTCGGCAATGCGGCGAATGGCGGCAGTTACACGCTTGCCCAGTTCCACCCGGCTCTCGCCGTTCGGCGCTTTCCAATCGGGCACAAGGCGGTTGAACTGACCCAGCTCATCCCCGGAAAAGTGGCCTTGATAGCCCCACGTGGTGTCCTCCCAGTCGCCCATGCTGATCTCACGCAGGTCGGGGTCGGTATGTACTTCCAGCCCTCTGGGTCTGCTGATGGCACCGGCGGTGGTGATGGTGCGGAACAGGTCGCTGGCATAGACCGCGTCCACGTGGATATCCGCAAAGCGGCGCTCCAACGCGGCGATCTGGCTGTACCCGTTGTCGGTGACGAGGGAATTATATTGTCCGTGGATGCGGCGGTAGAGGTTGCCCTCCGCCTCCGCATGGCGGATGAGATAAATCGTGGTCATAACATCGTTCCTTTTCGGGAGGATTGCAATTTCACCAAGGCTTTACGCCACCGGTCAGCTCGCTGACGGACGCAAGGCCCTGCTTGTCCGCAATGGCGGCAAGGCCATCCCGAACGGTGATGGCGGCATAGGGGTCGGCAAACAGGCTTGTGCCCACCGCCACGGCGGTGGCACCGGCCAGCATGAGCTGAGCCGCGTCCTCGCCCTTGGAAACACCGCCCATGCCCAGAATGGGGATGCTGACCGCATTGGCCACCTCCCACACCATGCGCACTGCAACTGGCAGGACCGCAGGGCCGGACATGCCGCCGGTGTTCATCTTCAGTACCGGGCGGCGGGTGTTTACGTCAATGCGCATACCCCGGATGGTGTTGATCAGGGATACCGCGTCCGCCCCCGCGCCCTCCACCGCCTTGGCGATCTCGGTAATGTCGGTGACGTTGGGGGACAGCTTAACCATGACGGGCACATTTCCTGCGTGCTTCTTGGCCATTTCAGTCACCTCGGCGGCCAAATCGGGCCGGGTACCGTAGGCAAGGCCGCCCGCCTTCACGTTGGGGCAGGAGATATTCACCTCGATCATGTCCACACCGGCCGCAGACAGCTTGTCGCACATGATGCCGTACTCCTCGGGAGTGTTGCCGGAGATGTTGGCGATAACCTTGGTATCAAACTGACGCAGGAAGGGCAGTTCCTCTTCCACAAACGCATCCACGCCGGGGTTCTGCAGGCCCACAGAGTTGAGGATGCCCATGGGGGTCTCGGCAATACGGGGTGCGGGGTTGCCCTCTCTGCGGTGGAGGGTCAGGCCCTTGGCACAGATGCCGCCCAGCTCGGACAAATCAAAAAACTCGTTATACTCCCGACCGAAGCCAAAGGTGCCGGAGGCCACCACCACGGGGTTTTTCATGGCCATGCCCGCCAGATTTACTTTCATATCAGGCATTCCAGTCCACCTCCTTGGCATCGAACACAGGCCCGTTCTTGCACACGTGCTTGCGGCTTCCGTCGGCCATGTCACAGGCACACACCAGACACGCGCCAATGCCGCAGCCCATGCGCTCCTCCATAGACACAAGGCACGCTACGCCAAACTCGTCCGCCACTTTGGCCACATTGCGCAGCATGGGCTTGGGGCCGCAGGCCAGAATATAATCGTACTCCTTGTCCTGCTCCAGCTCCTGCCGCACCAGCGCATCCACAAAGCCATGGTGACCCACGGAGCCGTCGTCGGTGGCGATCATCACCTTATCGCAGCACACCTCAAAGCGGTCGGTGAGGATGATCTTATCTTGCGAGCGGCCGCCCAGAATGGCGGTGGAACGGTCAAAGTAGGAGGCGCAGCCCAGCATGGGAGGGATTCCGATGCCGCCGCCCACCAGCAGACAGCGCTTGTCCTGCTCCAACTGGAAACCGTTTCCGGCCAGACCCAGCACGTCCAGTTCCTCGCCCACTTCACGCTGAGCAAGCCGCGCCGTACCCTCACCCCGCACCTCGAACACGATGGACACAAGGTCGGAAGGCTGGTCCTGACTGCACAGGCACACGGAGATGGGGCGGCGCAGAAGCTGGGCATCGCCGCACTTGATGTGGACAAACTGGCCGGGGCCCTTGAAGGAGGTGCGGACCATGTCCCCCGCCTCCAAAACCATATAGACCGCGTCGCCCATGAGGGCCTTTTCCACGATCTTACACTTGCGTTCTACTTTCACAAAAACACACCCTTGTCGGTTATTACACGATGGTCACGAACTGCTTGATGTCATCCCGCATGGCGATGGCGGCATTGCGGGCCGCTTCCTTAAAGTCATGGCCGTCGCCGCCGGTCTTCTGCCACGCGCACATGATGCCCCGGGAGGAGTTGACGATGGCGCCGTGACCGTACTTGTCAAAGGCATACTGCACGTCCTCGGCAGTGCCGCCCTGCGCGCCGTAGCCGGGCACAAGGAAGAAAGTATGCTCCAGACGCTTGCGCAGGGCACGGATGTCAGAGGGGTAGGTAGCGCCGGTAACAGCACCCGCCATGGTATAGCCATACTTGCCCTCGGTGCCCTTGGCAATGCGCTCGTTCAGGTCGCCCATGACCTGATAGACCAGACGGTCACCCGCCACGATATCCTGCAGTTCGCCGGAGCCGGGGTTGGAGGTCTTGACAAGCACAAAGGCACACTTGTCCTCCAGCTTGGCGGCCTCAAGGAAGGGATTGATGGAGTCGGAGCCCATGTAGCCGTTCAGGGTGACGCAGTCGGCATCAAAGGACTTGAAGGTCTGTCCCTCGATCTTGGCACCGGACAGCCAGCCCTCCGCATAAGCAGAGGCGGTGGAGCCGATGTCGCCGCGCTTGATGTCGGCGATGACGAACAGGCCCTTGCTCTTGGCATAGGCAATGGTGCGCTCCAGCATCTCCATGCCCTGCCAGCCCAAGTTTTCGTAATAGGCGGCCTGAGGCTTGACGGCAGGCACGATGTCGCACAGGGCATCGATCAGCCCCACATTGAACTGCCAGATGGCCTCCGCCGCGCCCTTGAGCCCCACGCCATACTCCTCAAAGGCGGCCTGACGAATGTACTCGGGCACATACTCGATGCGCGCGTCAAGGCCGGCCACGGTGGGATTTTTCATGGCGCGGATCTTATCCTGCAAAATATCAAAAGACATATGTATCAATCCTTTTCTGTTTGGTTTTTATAATATTCTTCGTTGCGCTTCTTTTCCACGTACCAGTACCGCCCAACAAGGGCGATCAGCGCGGGAGGTACGATACTCAAAATGCAGGGGATCCACTGCCGGGACAAGGGGGTAAAGCTCATGACCGTCCACAGACCTCCCAGCCCCGCAAGGGCAAGGCCGTAGGCCCGCTTTTCCCAGCGATCCCATTTGCGGAACTCCGGGTGGCGGTCGGGTATCAACAGCAAGCCGTTCCACAGCCAGTACAGACCGAACAGGATCAGTCCGCTCTGCACGTTCAAAACCTTTGTAATAGCCAGAGCGAACGCTACACCGCACAGGAGCACTGTGCCGATGATCCAAACGACGTACTGTGTTGTTTTGTTCTTCATCCCTTACCTCCCCTGTTCAGTTGTCCTGATAAATGACCTCGCCGCCCACGATGGTGTATTTGACTCTGCCCTTCAGCTCGTGGCCCACGAAGGGAGTGTTGCGGCCCTTGGAGGCAAACTTGTCCGGGTCCACCACCCATGCCTCGTCCGGGTCAAAGATGGTCACGTCAGCGTCCGCGCCGATGGCCAGCCGTCCGCCGGGGACCCGCAGGATGGCGGCGGGGTTGACGGTCATCTTGCGGATGATGGAGGACAGGTCCAGCTTGCCCGTGTGGTACAGGGCGGTCAGGGTAACGGCCAGCGAGGTCTCAAGGCCCACCATGCCGCTTGGCGCTTTCTCCAGCGGACGGCCCTTCTCCTCCTTGGAATGGGGCGCATGGTCGGTGGTGATGACATCAATGGTGCCGTCCTGCAGGCCACGGATGATCTCCTCCACGTCCCGCTTGGTGCGCAGGGGAGGGTTGACCCGGGCGATGGAGCCCTGAGCCAGCACCTCGTCCTCCGTCAGGGTAAAGTACTGGGGACAGGTCTCGCAGGTAATGGGCACACCCTTTTTCTTCATTTTACGAATAATGTCCACGCTCTTGCCCGTAGACACGTGCTGAATGTGTACGTGAGCACCCGTCTCCTCAGCCAGCATGGCATCGCGCATGACCATCAGTTCCTCGGCAATGGCGGGCCTTCCCTCCAGCCACAGCTGGCGGGAAATGCGCCCTTCGTTGACGGCATAGTTTTTCACCATGTCGCCGTATTCACAGTGGGACAGCACCGTCATATCGTACCGCTTGGCGCGGATGAGGGCATCCCGCATCAGGTTAGCGCTGTCCACAGGCACACCGTCGTCGGACAATGCGGCGGCGCCCGCTTTTTTCAGCTGTTCGGCATCGGTCAACTGCTGGCCCTTCTGTCCCACGGACACCGCACCGACGGGATACACCCGCACGCCGCAGGCAGTAGCCGCCTTTTCCACCACGTACCGGATCTGCTCCGGGCTATCGGTAACAGGATTGGTGTTGGGCATGCAGGCCACGGCGGTCACACCGCCCCGGGCGGCGGCCAGCGTACCGGTAAAAATGTCTTCTTTGTATTCAAAGCCGGGGTCACGCAGGTGGACGTGCATGTCCACAAGGCCCGCGCACACCACCTTGCCCTGTGCGTCGATCACCCGGTCGGCCTCGTTGCCCAGATCGCTGCCCAGACCGGCGATCCTGCCGTTTTCGATGAGCAGGTCCATGGTGCCACCGATGCCGCCCACAGGGTCTACAAGACGTCCTTGCTTGATAAGCAATTTCATGGTCGTTCTCCTTATTCACATGGGTTTTTCAAGCGCCGACAGGCGCATACGATCACTAATTTATATTATAAGAGAACACACATATTTTAGCAACGGTTTTTTCGCATTTTCAGGGCAGAATAATCAGCAGGGAAAGGAGGAATGAAAATGATGTGCGGAAAATTTACCTGCGGTATGATTTTGGGTGTGGCCGCGGGCGCGGCGGCCGGTATGATGGTGGCCGCCTCCCGTCGGGATGTGCGCCGGGCCGCGAGCAAGGCGGTACGCAGTGTCAACCATGCGGTGAACGATGCCATGGACAGCATCTCCGACGCGGTGGACAGCTTTACCCATAACATGGGCAGATGATCTGCACCGGCCGCCGCACCGCGGCGGCCGGGTGTACGTATCCTGCATATTCCCTGCCATTACGGGAAACAGTAGGAACAGAAAGTGGGGTGTGCTGTGATGAGCACAAAAAAATTGGGCAGTCAGACGGTGGCCCTTTCCAACCCCCCCTCCATCATGGGCCACGGTAACGTGGTGGGCAAAAAAGAGGGCGAGGGGCCGCTGAAAGAGTGCTTTGACTATATCGACAAGGACGACACCTTCGGGCAGTCCAGCTGGGAAAAATCAGAATCACAGATGCAGAAGCAGGCACTGACCAACGCCTTGGATAAGGCGGGGCAGTCGGTATCCGATCTGGACTTCCTCTTTGCCGGAGACCTGCTCAACCAGTGCATCAGTTCCTCCTATGCCGCCCGGGGACAGGATGTCTCCTTCTTCGGGCTGTACGGAGCCTGCTCCACCATGGGCGAGGGGCTGGCTCTGGCCGCCATGACGCTGGACGGCGGCTTTGGGCAACGGGCGGCGGCAGTGGCCTCCTCCCACTTCTGCACCGCGGAGCGTCAGTACCGCAACCCGCTGGAATACGGAAGTCAGCGCACCCCCACCGCCCAATGGACGGTGACGGGTTCCGGCGCGGTGGTGCTTGCAAAGGATGGCCCGGGTCCCTATATCACCCACTGCACCATCGGC
>JAFVVH010000056.1 GCA_017502285.1 Oscillospiraceae bacterium
GTGCCGTTCAGGGAGTTCTGCAGGATTGTCATGGGGTGCAGCTTCACCAGCTTGGCGGGCTGATTCAGCCACTGCTCAATGTCGCCGCTGCCGATGAACTCGGGGATGGGATCCACGAAAGCCATGTGGCCGGTCCAGCCGGGGGAGGTAGAAGCGATGTCAGCGCCGCCACCGGAAACCTCGTGGATGATCTTGGAGTAGTCCTTAATGTTCTCGTTGGTGGGGTAGTAGACGTTCTTCAGAGGCATACGCAGCTTCTCGTCGATCTGATAGTACAGGTACTTCAGCATGGAGTGAGCGAAGCCGGCCTCGTAGGTGACAGGGGCGATGTTGCCGTCCTGATCGGCCCACTCGTCCTCAGCGAACAGAGAGACCTTGGAGCAGTCGATCTGGAAGTAGTTGATCAGCTGAGCCAGAGGGATGTAGGTGTCAGGCTCGGGGTTGCCCAGAATCATGGAGAAGGGACGGCCGGCCTCGGCAGCTTCCTTCAGGCGGGAGAACAGGGTGGCGATCAGGACAGGATGAGGGTTCATCATGACCTTGACGTTGAATTCAGGATGCCACCAATCCTCGCGCTTCTCCAGATCCTTGCCGCTGAGCTTGCGCACGCGCTCACACACGGCCTTGTCCTTGAAGGGAACAAAGTCAGCAGGCTGGAAGTCAAATTTGGTTGCGGGATCGACTTTGATATCGTTCATTGCAGGTACCATTCCTTTCAAATAAATTTCTGCTTATACATATTACCATACATTTCCGAAGTTTGCAAGACGGGCCTTCCCCTTATCTTGCTCTTATTTTTCCCTTTCCCCTCTGTGGCATGCCGGGCACGGTCATCATGACAAATCGCCGTTCCTTCTCAAATCTCCTGTCGGGCCAACATGGCACACAGATCGGCGGCATACTCACCCAGCTGTTCCTGCACTCGTTCTTGAAGCTCTTTCAGCAAAAAGCGGCTACCAGTCAGTGCCCGCTCCAAGGCGGGGGCAAGGTCCCAGTCCATGGCATCGGAATACACCTTGGCCTGCACCACCACGCCGGACTCCACCTGCACTTGCAGCTGCAGGCTGCCCCAGGAAAAGCGCTCTTCACATTCAAAGGTCAGGGGCAGACGGGGGCCGTAGAGCCAGTCCGCACTTGCGTTGCGGTTCTGTAATTGCTCAATTCGCTCCCAATCCAACCGGGCGGGATCGATATGCTGCGCGGTCATGCCGTAAACCTGCTCAAAGGCGACGGCCAGTTCCTCAGCCATGCGCGCACAGGTCAGATCGGGCACCAATTCGATCAAATTGACAACACGGGCGCGGACGGACTCCACCCCCTTGGCCTGTAGTTTGGCCTTGGATGGGCTGAGGTAACGGGCCATTTTCTCCCCGTCCGTGTCCACCAGCACTGTGCCGTGGTGATAGGCCTTGCCATGGCTGTGGTAGAAAGCATTGCCGGAAAACTTCCGGCCGTCCACCAGCACGTCGTTGCGTCCGGATCGCTCCGCTTCCAGGCCAAGGGCCTTGCAGGCTGACTGGATCACGGACAGCTGGCGGTCCAGATCGTAGTCCTCTTCCCGCACCAAAAAGGTGAAGTTCAGGTTGCCCCGGTCATGGAACACCGCTCCGCCCCCGGACAGTCGGCGGGCCAGATGCCCGCCCTCCTGCTCCAGTACAGAGGTGCGGCACTCCTTCCACGCGTTCTGATTGCGGCCGATGACCACGGTATTTTCGTTTTGCCACAGATACAGAATACACTGTCCCGGCTCCACCGTGTCCAGCAGGTATTCCTCCACCGCCAGATTGCGGTAGGGGTCAAGGCAGTCATGCTGAAATAGACTGATCCTTTCGATCATAGCATTTCTCCTTGGGCGAAATTACTGGGCGGCCTCCTGACCCAGCTTGCGCATCTCCTTGATGCACTCAGCGGGCACAGCGGCCTTATAGACAGAGCTTCCGGCCACCAGCACGTTGGCTCCGGCCTTGACGCAGGTAATGGCAGTATTCAGGTCCACACCGCCGTCTACCTCCAGCTCGCAGGCGGGGTTGTGCTCGTCCAGCAGGGCGCGGATGGCGGTCACCTTGGGCATCATGTGCTCCATGAACTTCTGGCCGCCAAAGCCGGGCTCTACAGTCATGACCAGCACCATGTCACACTTGTCCACGAAGGGCAGGATGGCCTCAGCCGGGGTGTTGGGCTTGACCACCACACCGGATTTCTTGCCCTTGGCGCGGATCTTGTCCAGCGCGGCATGGATATTTTCCTCGGTATCGGCCTCCACGTGGACAGTGACGATGTCAGCGCCCGCATCGCAGAACACGTCCACGTAACGCACCGGCTCGGTGATCATCAGGTGCACGTCCAGCACCTGCCCGGTCAGAGGGCGGATGGCGGAAATGATGTGAGGGGCGATACCGAAGTTGGGCACAAAGTGGCCGTCCATCACGTCCACGTGGATGTACTCGGCGCCTTCGATCTTCTTGATCTCGCCGGTCAGGTCGGCGTGGTTGGCGGCAAACAGAGAGGGGGCTATTTTGATGTTCATGTTCATTTCTCCTTGCGTGATTTGGAAAAAGGGCTTGCCTCCACTGAGACAAGCCCTTTTTGATTTTTAAGAATCAGCTTAGCGCTTCTTCCACTCGTCGTACTGCTCCAGATAAGCCTTCTCCTCAGCGGGGAACTTACGCAGAGTGTTGACGACCTCGCCGTTGTTGTACTTGCGGTCGTTGACATCCTCGGTGGTACCCATGATGGTCACGTTGGCCTGACGATGACGGGCACGGACATGGTCCCAGTCGATGAAGTAGATGTGAGCGAACTCACCGCCGTCCAGCTTGCCGTCCTTGATGGTCATGGTCTCGCTGCGGCCGAAGAAGACGGAACGCAGGTGGCCGTCGGTGTTCATGGAGGTAAAGTTGCCGGGCTCGTTCACGTAGCGGCCGAACTGAGCGTGGACAGGGCCGGGATGACGGTAGTCACCCTCGTTGGTGTAGTCGGGGATCATCTTGCGCATGATGTCCAGCAGGTCGTGCTGCAGGTACTCCAGATCGAAGGTGTCGAAGTCGTGGGAGCACTCCTGAACCATGACGGAGCAGGTGGTGTGGTGGGACACGATGGCGCAGGTGCCGTTCTTCACGCCGGACTCAGCCACGATGTTCATCACATCGGTAGAGATGTCGTGGAAGGTGGGGACCCAGCCGCGAGACTGCAGTTCGATTTCCTTCTGAAAAACCTTGAATTCCATTTTACAATTCCTCCTGTTAACTCTTTGTTGCTGTATGTAATTTGAAATTGCTTACTTCTGACGGGCGTCGTATGCCTCGCGCACGGCGCGGATCATATCGTCGATCATCTGGGCACGGGCCTCGTGGGTGGGCAGGCCAACGATACCGCTGGAAGAGCCGGTAGCGTCCGCGCCGGCGAAGATGTTGCGGTACACGTCGTCATAGCACTTGATGCCGGCACCCTGCAGCACCGCGATCTCGGGATTGACGTCCTTGACGCAGCGGGTGGAAGCCTCCACATACTCGGCATCGGAAGCCTTGCCGGTACCGATGAGCTCGGTGGGCTCGGCCACGATGATATCGGGGCTCAGGTGAGCGATGGCGGAAGCCTCGGCAATGGAGTCGGCGCACACGATGGTGGTCAGACCCACTTCCTCGGCGCGCTTGATGGTGGCCTTCAGGGTGGCGATGGACACAGGCTTCTCGCAGTGGTTGAGCATAACGCCCTCGGCACCGGCGGCAACCAGAGACTCGGGCAGCACGTCGGCAAGGCCGCGGCCGGGAGTCAGGGGGTCCATATGGGGAGCGAAGACGTGGATATACTTGGTGTTTTCAGCCACGCGGCGCAGCTCCACCAGGGGACAGGTAAAGATGATGTCCACCTTGTACTTCTCGCTGGCAGCATCGGCAGCCTTGGCCAGCTCCAGAATGTCGTCACCGTACAGGTAAGACTTGGGGCCAATCTCAAAAAACGGGGCTTTAATGGAACACTTTTTCATTTCGTGTCCCTCCTTTCTTTCCCAAATATTATAGGCTTTTCACCTTAAATAGTCAATTACATTTTCCATTGCAGAGCGAAATTTTCCCCTTTCTGGCAGGTTTTTCAAAATAAAGCTGTCCAAACGGCAAATCATCGTGTATAATGCAAGTTGAATTGCTATGGTTTTCCGCCTATGATTCAACAAACTTTTTAGGAGTGATATACCATGATCAAAAACGAGGCTATTCAGGCCGCACGGGCCGCCTACGACATCGAGGCCGCCTGCATCACCGAAATGAAGGAATTTGTGGATGACGCGCAGTTCGCCAAGGCCATTGAGCTTTTGAGCAACGCCGAGCGCATCGGCACCTGCGGCTGCGGCCATTCCGGCATCATCTGCCAGCACATGGCCCATCTGATGTGCTGCATCGAGCGTCCCGCCCGCTTCATCTCCCCCGCCGAGGCAGTCCACGGCGCCAGCGGCTACCTGCAGAAGGGCGACGTGATGATCTTCGCCTCCCGCGGCGGCAAGACTGCCGAGCTGCTGCCCATCGTGGACATCTGCAAGGCCAAGGGTGTGTCCATCATCTCCGTGACCGAGAATATGGAGTCTCCTCTGGCTCAGGCCGCTGACGTGGTGCTCAAGCAGCACGTCAATCGCGAGACCGACAAGTGGAACGCGCAGGGCACCACCTCCACCACCGCCCTGTGCATGATCTTCCACGCCCTGCAGGCCGGTGTCATCGAGCAGACCGGCTATCAGGCCGAGCAGTTCGCTCTGATCCATCCGGGCGGAGCCGTGGGCGAGCGGCTGAATCAAAAGGCCCTGAAGATCTAAGTCTTCTACTACATAACCGAGGAGTCATCGACTATGTATATTGGTATCGATTTGGGCAGCACCAACATCAAGGCTGCCGCCTACGACCGCAACCTGAACCTGATCGACATGCGCAGCCGTCCCGTGGTCTATATCCGGGAAAACGGCTTCGTGGAGTTCGACGCGGAAAAGTATTATGACGAGCTTGTAGCCCTGCTCCATGACATCGTCACCGCCAACAAGATCCAATCCATTGCCGAAATGGCCTTTACCGGCCAGGCCGAGTCCCTAGTGTTGGTGGATAAGCAGGGCAAGGCCCTGATGAATGCCATCTCCTGGATGGACGAGCGCTCCGTCAAGGAATGCGAGGTGCTGGCCAAGCAGTTCTCCCCCGAGCTGTGCGAGCGCATCACCGGCCAGCAGGCCGTGCTGCCCACCTGGCCCGCCACCAAGATCCTGTGGCTGAAGAACAACCGTCCCGACGTGTTCAAGGCCGCCGACTGCTACATGCTGCTCAAGGACTATATCGTCTATCGTCTCACTGGTAAGCGCACCGCCGACATGTCCATCGCCACCTTCTCCTTCTACTTTGATATTTTCGAGAAGTGCTACTGGCAGGATATGCTCAAGGCCATCGACGTGCGCGAGGAGCAGCTGCCCGCTCTGGTAGAGCCCTGCTCCGTAGTGGGCAACCTCACCGACGAGGCCGCCAAGGCCATGGCTCTGACCACCGACACTAAGGTGAACACCGGCACGCTGGACCACTTCGCCGGTATGATCGGCACCGGCAACACCGCTGTGGGAGGCATCACCCTGTCCACCGGCACCGTGATGGCGCTGGCCGCCATGTCTGCTGAGCCCGCCCCCCGGGACAGCGGCATCGCCATGCATTACGGCTTCTTGCCCGACACCCATGTCATGCTCCCCGTGGCTGAAAGCGGCGGCGTGAGTCTGGAGTGGTTCCACCGCACCTGCATGGGCGACATTGGCTATGACACCATGAATCAGGTGCTGACCGAGCGGGGCGGCAACGAGCTTTTGTTCCTGCCCTATCTGGTGGGCACCAACGCCCCCGAATTTGACGCTCAGGCCAACGGTGTGTTCTGGGGCCTGCGTCAGGAGCACGATGCCATCGACATGGCCCACGCGGTCATGGAGGGCGTGGCCTTCGTGCTGCGCAAGAACACCGAGAACATCCGGGCCAAGGGCACTGCCCTGACCTCCATCATCGCCACCGGCGGCGGTGCCAAAAGCCCCGTGTGGTGCCAGCTGCAGGCGGACATCACCGGTCTGGACGTGCTCATCCCCAAGGAGAAGGAAGCCGCCTGTCTGGGTGCGGCCATGGTGGCCGCCGTCAGCGACGGTCGGTACGAAAGCTTTGAGGAGGCCGCCAAAGAAAAGGTATCCTTCGTCAAGCGCTTCACCCCCGCTCCCACCGCACAGACGGAAAAGAAATACCGCCGCTTCTGCGCCCTGTACGAGGCGGCGCTGAAGATCAGCGAAATTCAGTAACTCAACTAAGCACAAGAGGAGCCGCCCGGATGGGCGGCTCCTCTTTATCCTATATATCACACTTCATAACCCTCTCCCCTTTGAAATATAACACTTTTTTGTGTCCCCTGCGGGTGGCTTTCGCAAAATGTGGTATATACATGAAATAAAGTGTTGACTTCCATGTTAAGAAGTGTTATATTCGTGTTATGATTTTGATTTTATAACATCAGGTGATCATCATGAACCACATTCGACAGGAGCGCATCCTGCACTATATCGAACAGAACAATATCGTCACTATCAAGGAGTTGCAGGCCCTGTACCCCGATGTGTCCCTGATGACCATCCACCGGGACCTGCAAGCTCTGGAAAATCAGGGCATGGTGGTCAAGGTGCGCGGCGGCGCCCGCTCTGTGCGGCATACCGGCGACCCGGGCTTTGACGTGCGTATGCAGGAAAACAACACCGGCAAGGCCTCCATCGCCCGCAAGGCATTGGAGCTCATTCAGCCCAACAGTTCCGTCTTTCTGGATGCCAGTACCACCAACCTTGTGCTGGCCCGCTCCCTGCCCGACATCAGCCTGAACATCTTTACCACCGGACCCTCCATCGCGCTGGAGCTGTGCCGCCTGCATAACCCGGTGGTCACCGTCTGCTGCGGTGCCATCAACCGCAAAAACCTGGCCCTGTCCGGCCAGAACACCTTAGAAATGCTGGATAAGATCAACATTGACCTTGCCTTCATCGGCGTGTCCGGCTGCTCGGTGGAGGCTGGCTTCACTTGCGGCACCGAGGGCGATATGCTGGTAAAAAACAAGGTCATCCAAAAGGCCCGCACCAGCGTGGTACTGTGCGACCAGACCAAGCTCAGCCGCCTGATGCCCTACACCTTCGCCCGTCTGGAGGACGTGGACTACATCATCTCCGACGGTTCCCTGCCCGAGCCCTTCGTTCAGGCTGCCAAACAAGCCAACATCAAGCTTCTGTAATCCATCCTATCCGCCGTCTATGGGACGGCGGATATTTTTTTGTTTTTATAATAAAAAGGTATTGACGGATATGTTATGAAATGTTATTATTAACAAGCTATAACATTTAGAAAGGGGCCATATTATCATGGCAAACGCAGTCATCATGCCGAAGTCCGGCATCTCTGTTGAGAGCTGTATCATCGGCGAATGGAAAAAGAAGGTGGGCGACGCCGTCAAGATGGGCGACATCCTGTTCACCTACGAAACGGACAAGTCCAGCTTCGAGTGCGAGTCCACCGCTGAGGGCGAACTGCTGGAGATCTTCTTCAACGACGGAGACGAGGTCCCCTGTCTGGAGAACGTGTGCGCCATCGGCGCCAAGGGCGAGGATTGCTCTGCCCTGCGTCCCGGCGGTGCTGCTGCCGCTCCTGCCGCCGCTCCCGTTGTGGAGGCCGCTCCCGCCGCTGCTCCCGCCCCCGCTGCCGCTCCTGCCCCCGCCGCTCCCACTGGCCCTGTGGCCACCGCTGTCATCATGCCCAAGGCCGGCATCAGCGTAGAGAGCTGCATCATCGGCACCTGGCAGAAGAAGGTGGGCGACGCCATCAAGATCGGCGACATCCTGTTTACTTACGAGACCGACAAGGCCAACTTCGAGTGCGAGTCTACCGCCGAGGGCGAGCTGTTGGAGATCTTCTTCAACGACGGTGACGAGGTCCCCTGTCTGGAGAACGTGTGCGCCATCGGTAACAAGGGCGACGACACCGCCTCCCTGCGTCCCGGTGCTGCCGCCGCCCCTGCCGCCGCTGTGGAGGCTGCTCCCACCGCCGCTGCCGCTCCTGTGGCCGCTGCTGCTCCCGTGACTGCTGCCACCGGCAATGCCGCCGTTTCTCCCCGCGCCAAGAAGCTGGCCGCTACCGCCGGCGTGGACGCCGCTCTGGCTTCCGGCACCGGCCCCAACGGCCGCATCATCGAGCGTGACGTGCGCCGCCTGATGGAAGAGGGCGTGCCCGCCGCCGCTGTGGAGGCTGCTCCCGCCGCCGCTGCCGCTCCTGTGGCCGCCGCTGCTCCCGTGGCTGCCGCCGCTGCTCCCGAGGTGGAGTACGAGGATGTGAAGTTCTCCGGCATCCGCCGCGCCATCAGCAAGTCCATGAAGAACTCTCTGTCCAGCATGGCTCAGCTGACCCACAACTTCTCCTTCGACGCCTCCGCCATCATGGCCTACCGCAAGGCTCTGAAGGCCGCCGGCGACGAGTATGCGGGCATCACTCTGGGCGACATCATCCTGTACGCCGTGTCCCGCACCCTGCTGTCCTGCCCCGACCTGAACGCTCACATGCTGGACGACAACAACATCCGCATCTTCAAGCACGTGCATCTGGGCGTGGCCGTGGACACCCCCCGCGGCCTGATGGTGCCCACCATCTTCAATGCCGA
>JAFVVH010000057.1 GCA_017502285.1 Oscillospiraceae bacterium
ACCCGGTTGCCGTAGGCGGCTTTTTTCAGCCGCTCCCACAGGCGCTCGTCAATGCCCTCGTCCGCAAGGCGGCGGGCCTGCTGACTCATCTGTCGGGCTACCTCGTCCGGGTCACGGCTCTCACCCCCGGCATAGAGAAACACACAGCCGGGGTACAGCTCGCACCCACACTCAAACTCATCGTTCACCAGCCCCTTTTCATAGAGACTGGCATACAGGGCGCTGGACGGCCCGGCCAGCGCCTGTGCCGTCAGCTCACCCAACAGTTGCAGACGCAGGGTCTCCGGGCCCTCCTGTACGGGATCGCCCTTGAAACCGATCTGGAAGATGGGGGTAGACACCTCCATGAACACCTCGGTCTTAGACCGGGCTGCCTGAACAGGCTCACTCAGGCCATGGTCCCGTTCCACCTCCAGCCCCGCCTTTTCCGGCAGCACTTCCCGGGCGATGGCGCACACCCGCTCCGGGTCTACATTGCCCGCCACACACAAAACCATGTTGGACGGATCGTAAAAGGCCCTGTGACAGGCATAAAGGGTATCTGCGGTGATATGGGAAATGGATTCCACCGTACCAGCCACACCGGTGCGGATGGGATGGTTTTCGTACAGCCCGGACAGCAGGTTCATGAACACCCGCCAGTGGGGGTTGTCCTCGATCATGCGGATCTCCTGCCCGATGATTCCCTGCTCCTTGTCCACGCTTTCCGGTGTAAACCACGGAACGGACACAAAGGACAGCAAAATGCGCAGGTTTTCTTCAAACTGCTCGGTGCTCTCAAAGTAATAGCCGGTAATGGCACTGCTGGTAAAGGCGTTGGGCGAAGCGCCGTTGGCCGCCAGATCCTGCAGCGCGTTGCCATCCTCGGTATCGAACATCTTGTGCTCCAGAAAATGGGCTACACCGGCCGGAGTGTCGTGCCACTGGCCGCCCAGCCGAAAGCGCATATCCATACCGCCGTAGTTGGTGGCAAAAAACGCGTAGCTCTTACCATAATCCGGCTTTGGGTCTACGAAGACATGCAGGCCGTTTTCCAATTCCTTGTGGTATACCTTCTCCCCGATGCGGGGGTAGTTCTTTTCGGTCATTGCACGTCCTCCTTCCCCTTGAGGAAATAGATGGTGTCCAGTTCCAGCTTTTGCGCCGTCCGGGCCAGCTGTTCCACCGTTACCTGCTCGATTTTTTTCGCCATCTCCTCCGGCCCTTCCTCCAGTCCAGCCACCGCCTGTCCCAACCAATAATCCACCATGCGCCCCTGAGAGTCCAGTGTGGTACGCAGGGCATTGACCACGATGCGTCGAGCGCCCTCCAGTTCATCAGCGCTGATCTCGCCTCGGCGGCAGGCCTCCAGCTGAGCAAGGATCTCGTCTCTGGCCTGCTCAAACTTTTCAAATTCAACGCCGGAGGACACCAGCATCAGGCCCTTGAGCCGTTCCAGACCGGAGCTTGCAAAGTAACACAGGGACAGCTTTTCCCGCACGTTCATAAATAGTTTGGACATACTGGTACCGCCAAACACAGCATTGAGCAACACCAGGGCCGGGAACTCCTTGTCCCGGGCGGTGATACCTCCGGTACGCAGCCCCATGGCCAGTTTGCCCTGCGTCACGTCAAGGCACTCCTCCACCATCCGCGGCGCATCCTTGGGCGGGTGGACCGCCACCTGACAGAGCGGCTGCTGGCGCTGCCCGTTCACAGGCAGCGCGGCAAAGGCATTACGCAATGCCTCCTCCACCCGCTGCAGCTCTGCCGAGCCGCAGTAGTAAAGCTCCACCCGGGCCTGAGACAACAGCGTCTGATACCGCTGCCACAAAGAGGTAGGAGTGATGGCGCGCACACGTTCCTCCTCTCCCAACTTATCCACACCAAAAGCCTCACCGCGGCACATCTCCTGTCCCAACCGGTACATGGAGTACTGCCGCTTGTCGTTGCGCTGGGCGCGGATTCGGTCGATAAGATTGGCTCGCTCGCTGTCCACATACTGTGCGGAAAACACACCGTTCTCAGTATACGGATGGAGCAGCAGTTCACCAAGCAGCCCGGCCGCAGGCTCCAAAATCGCTTCCCCGTTCAAAGCATAGGCATCGTCCAGAAAGCTGGCGGTGAAGCCAACACACTGTGTCTCACCCTTTTTGGTGACCAGCGTATCGATGGCACCCCCATACAGATCATCCAGCGCGGCAGAGATAGACTGCAGGTCCGGATGGGCCTCCGTGCCTCGGCGCAGCACCCAGCCAAGCAGTGCGTTTTCCGAAGCCGTTTCCCGATCAAGAGAAGTTAGCAGGGTCACACCGAAACAGCTGCTTTTGAATTTGTTGGTATGCACCGCCGTCAACCGGACACCGGGCATGATCTCCTTATGAGTGACGTTCAGCAAGTACACCAGTCCTTCCCAAATAATACCGTTGTTGGTATTATACAACCACACGCCCCGGAAAGCAAACATTCTTGCCGGGCTTTTCCAGTTTTCCCCTGCACTACATAAAGTATACCACCCCGCTTCCCTCATGATTTTCGCGGAAAATATAGCGTTTGGCCCTTGACAAACACCATAAAATATAGTATAGTATCTCGAGGTAAAGGTAAACACCTTTACACTTTCCCGCTTTGGAGGTGGATTTGTGAAAAATCAGGCTTTCCGTATGGCACTTCTGTTCGATTTTTACGGTGATGTGCTCACCGACCGTCAGAAGGAGTTTTATGACCTGTATTACAACGAAGACCTGTCTCTGGCCGAGATCGCCGAAAACTACGGCATCACCCGTCAGGGCGTGCGTGACGTGATCGTGCGTGCCGAGGCCATCCTCACCGATTTGGAGGACAAGACCGGCCTGATCCGCCGTTTCCATGCCATGCGCTCTCAGCTGGAGGAGATCGTCCGCGCCGCTGACAGCATTCTGGAGCGCAACGCCCGGTATGACGATGAGCAGATCGACACTCTGGCCCGTCAGATCCGTGACACTGCCGATGCTATGAGCAAGGAATGATCCATGGCATTTGAAGGACTGACCGAAAAACTCTCCGCCGCTTTTAAAAAGCTGCGGGGCAAAGGCCGCCTGTCTGAGTCTGATGTGAAGGAGGCCATGCGCGAGATCCGCCTTGCCCTGCTGGAAGCTGATGTCAGCTACAAGGTGGTCAAGGAGTTCATCGCAAAGGTCTCCGAACGGGCCGTAGGCTCGGACGTGCTGGAGGCCCTCTCCCCCGCCCAGATGATCGTCAAAATCGTCAACGAGGAGCTGACCGCCCTCATGGGCGGCGAAAGCACCAAGCTGACCATTGACCCCAAGCCTCCCACGGTGGTGATGCTGGTGGGTCTGCAGGGTGCGGGTAAGACCACCAACGGTGCCAAGCTGGCGGGACTGATGAAAAAGCAGCATTCCAAGCGCCCCCTGCTGGCCGCCTGTGACATCTATCGTCCCGCCGCCATCCAACAGCTGGAAGTGGTGGGCGGACAGCTGGGTGTCCCCGTGTTCCAGATGGGTCAGATTGACCCGGTGAATATCGCAAAGGCCGCTGTGGAGCATGCCAAGGCCCACGGCAACGACATGGTCTTTTTAGACACCGCAGGCCGCCTTCATGTAGACGAGGAGCTGATGGCAGAGCTTCAGAATATTAAGTCTGCCGTTTCCCCCATTGAGATCATCCTTGTGGTGGACGCCATGATCGGACAGGATGCGGTCAATGCGGCCAAAGCCTTTGACGATGCGCTTGACATCACCGGTGTGATGCTTACCAAGCTGGACGGTGATGCCCGCGGCGGTGCCGCTCTTTCCATCCGGGCCGTGACCGGAAAGCCCATCAAATTCGTGGGCACCGGTGAAAAGCTGGATCAGATCGAGGTATTTCACCCCGATCGCATGGCAAGCCGGATCTTAGGCATGGGCGATATGCTCTCCCTCATTGAGAAGGCGCAAGAAACCTTCGACATGGAGAAGGCCGCCAAACTGCAGGAGCGTCTTCGTAAGAACAAATTCACCCTGACCGACTACTATGACCAGCTCTCACAGGTCAAGAACATGGGCTCCCTGTCCGACATCGCGGGTATGATCCCCGGCATCAATGCCAAGGATCTGGAGGGTGCGTCCATGGACGAGAAGGCGCTGGCCCACACCGAGGCCATCATCCTTTCCATGACCCCGGAAGAGCGTGAAGACCCCAAGCTGCTCAACTCCAGCCGCAAAAAGCGCATTGCAGCCGGCTGCGGACTGCAGGTGGTGGATGTAAACCGTCTGCTCAAGCAGTTCGAGATGATGCAGTCGCTGACCAAGCAGTTCTCCGGCGGCAAGCTGCCCAAGCACATGCGCCGGATGATGGGCAAGGGCGGAAAGGGCGGTCTGCCCGGCATGGGCGGAATGAGCGGCTTCCCCTTCTAAATTCTTTTGGGCAAAGCACGCAAGCGTGTTTTCCATATAAATTTATCAATTCATTTGGAGGTGAATATAAAATGGTTAAAATCAGACTGCGTCGCATGGGCGCCAAGAAGGCTCCCTTCTACCGCATCGTGGTGGCCGACTCCCGCTATCCCCGTGATGGCCGTTTCATCGAGGAGATCGGTTACTACAATCCCCTGACCAAGCCCGCCGAGATCAAGGTGGACGCCGACAAGGCTCAGGCCTGGATCAAGACCGGCGCTCAGCCCACTGAGACCGTGAAGGCTCTGCTGAAGAAGGCCGGCGCCATCTAATGGTTGGAGGACAAACTGACCAATGAAAGAGCTTTTGACCTATGTGGCCCGCAATCTGGTGGACAATCCCGATCAGGTGTCTGTCTCCCAGTATGCCGGCGACGGGGAGACGGTTCTGGAACTGCGCGTTGCTCCGGAGGATATGGGTAAGGTGATCGGCCGTCAGGGCCGCATCGCCAAGGAGATCCGTACCCTGATCCGCTCCGTGGCTCAGCGCACCGGCCAGCGCGTCTCCGTCGAGATCATCGACTGAAAAAGCGGCGCAGAGAGATTTCCCTGCGCCGCTTTTCCTCTATCTTGAGG
>JAFVVH010000058.1 GCA_017502285.1 Oscillospiraceae bacterium
CCCTCCGCCTTGGGGGAATTGCGCAGCTGCTCCAGATAGCCGGACAGGTGGGCCCTGATGGCGGCGGGATCACCGAAGATGGCCGAGTCGATGGCGATAAAGGCGTGGCACACCAGCCCCTTGCCTCCCATGTTGCACAGGTTGGAGGTGGCACCCAGAGACAGGATGGAGGACAATATCTCCACGATCATGCCGTATCCGTAGCCCTTGTGGCTGCCGAACTGCTCCGTGTCGCCGCCCAAAGGCATGATGCCGCCGCCGTTGGCTGCGGCGATATTCCGCAGCACATCGTCCGCATCGGAGGAGGGCTTGCCCTCCTTATCCACCGCCCAGCCCAGAGGCAGGGGCTTGGACTGCTTGTTGTACACCTCCAGCTTGCCCCGGGTGACCACGGTGGTGGAGGCGTCAAAGAAAAAGTCACAGGGATCGGCGGGCACCGCGATAGCCAGAGGGTTGCTGCCCAGCATGGCAAGCCGTCCGTAGGTGGGCACCATAATGGCGGTGGAGTTGGTGCAGGACAGGCCGATCAACCCCCGCTTGCTGGCCATCTTGGCGTAGTAGCCTGCAATACCGTAGTGGTTGGAGTTGCGGGCGGACACGATGCCGATGCCGGCGGTCTTGGCCTTGCGGATGGCAAGCTCCATGGCCTTGTGCCCCACCAGATGTCCCATTGCGTCATGTCCGTCGATCACGGCGGAGACCGGGGTCTCAAAGACCACCTCGGGTTTTGCGTCCACCTTGATCATACCCTTTTGGATGCCGCTGTTGTACATCTGCATGCGCTGCATGCCATGGCTCTCGATGCCATACAGGTCGCTGGCCAGAGTCACGTCAGTGATGACCGCGCACTCCTCCGGGGCAAAGCCAAACTTTTCGTACACTTCCATGCACAGGGCCTTCAGGGTCTCATAACTCCAGTACTGATATGCCATGTTCCGATCCTCTCATTTTTGTTTTCGTTTTTTCACTGTGTGAACACACAGCTGCCACAGGGGCAGCAGGTATAAAAAGCAAGTCCACAACAGCGCCGTCATAGGCGCTCCAATGGTGGCCAGGGGCACCGCCCCCGCGATGGACCAGGGCACCAGCGGGGCTACCACCACCGCAGTGTCCTCCAACGTCAACGCAAGACGAGACTCGTCCGGCTGAGTTTCCCGGCACAGCTGATGGGTCAGCATAATGGACAGAGTCTGGTTACAGGCGATGACACTTGCGATCACGCTGGTAACGAGGGCCGCAGTATAGCCTGTGGTGCGCTGAGCCAAATTATGCACGATCCGCTTTGCTCCGTCCAACAGACCGGTCTTTTGGAAAATACCGGAGTAGGAGGAAGAGATGGTGATGATCATGCCCACCCGGACCATAGAAACGATACCGCCGCCGTTGAGCATGGCGGCCACCTCGCCGTCCGCCGCCTGATAACCAAGAAGCAGCAGCCGGGGCAGTTCCCCCACAGATGTCCCCTGCACCAGCACCGCAATGGGCAGGGCGGTCAGGATACTGGCTGCCATGGCCTTTTTCACATTCACCTGCATCAGAGACAAAGCAAGGATGACCGCCGCGGGCAGCAGTGCCGTCCAGGACAGGACAAACTCCCTTGCGAAGATACCCTGCAGGTCCGGCAAATCCCCGCCACGTCCGGCGGACAGACCAACCACGGCATATACCGCACAGGTGAGCAAAAAGGGGACAACTGCGGAACGCACCATATTTTTAATATTGGAAAAGATGCCGGTCCCGGTCAGCTCGGCCACCAGCAGCGCGCTGGTGGACACGGGGGAGCATCGGTCGCCGAAGTAGGCTCCACCGAGGACTGCGCCGCCCACCAGCGCCGGATCAACTCCCAGCGCCGCACCCATGGTAGCGCAAATCACGCCCATGGTAGCCGCCGTCCCAAAGGCCGTCCCGGTGAGCACCGACACAAGGCAGTTGAGCAAAAAAGTCATAAGCACAAAGATAGAGGGCCGGATCAGCCGGGCAGCGTAACACACGATCACCGAAATGGTGCCCGCGTCCCGCCACAGAGCGGTAAGCATCCCAATCAGCACAAAGGCGATCAAAATGTTTTTCACTGTCCTGATTCCGGACAGGGCCGTACCGGCCAGCTCTTTCCAGGAAAAGCCCTTGCCTTTTCCATACAGGAGGAACATACCCAGCCCCGCCCCAAGGGCGTACAGGATGGACAAGTCCAACAGGATGCAGGCCAGCAGCCCACCGCAGAACAAAGAAAGCACCATCAATTCCACTGTTCTTCCTCCCAAGTCCGAGAATAACACAAAACAGAATCATTGTAAAACTGTTAAAATTAGTATATATTACAGTTATAAACTGTAATATTAGCTTGTCGAAAAAGCCTCGCAGAGTTCGCGCCCGCAGGCGCGAAAAATTAAATTCGTTTTCTCCGGCGACACAAAGTGAATTGCCCGAAGGGCAAGAGAAGGTCCCCTGGGGGATGTGCATCGGAGAAAACACATCTCGGCCTGCAAACGCGCGAATCGTCCGCTCCCAGCGGACGATGAGTGCTCTGCAGCAGGCCACATCTTTCTCTAAAAAGTGGCTTTTCCACTTTTTCGACAGTCTAAAGCACCTGAAAACTTCCATTTTCAGGTGCTTTTGTTTCGTTGTGCCTCCGGCAGCGCAGGACCCCACCGAAAAAGCGGGGGTCTGCCTCCCGGGCTTCGGAACGGCAAAAAAGGACGTTCTCGCCCTTGCCAAGGCGCTCCCCGCGGGAAGCACCGTTTTCCTCGGCCGAGCCG
>JAFVVH010000059.1 GCA_017502285.1 Oscillospiraceae bacterium
CCCGTTACGCAGCTGACCGGGAAATATTTTTGCAAGGTGGAAACCAACCATGATCCGTAAGGACGAAAAGACGGCCGTTATCGAGGCCAACCGCACCCACGCTACCGACACCGGTTCTCCCGAGGTCCAGGTGGCCATCCTGACCGCTCGCATCAACGAGCTGACCGAGCACCTGCGCGTGCACAAGCAGGACAACCACAGCCGCCGTGGCCTGTATAAGATGATCGGTAAGCGCCGCAAGCTGCTGGACTACCTGATGAGCAAGGACATCGAGCGTTACCGCGCCCTGATCGCCAAGCTGGGTATCCGTAAGTAATGAGTTAAGAACAGGGTGGTGTGGAAGTTCCATACCACCCTTTCTTCCCATCTTGCGAACAATTCCAACCAACCAAAAATGCCGGGGTTTTGTTGTTTTAGCAGTTGAATAAGCGTCCGAACCGTCGCGAACAGGCCGGATGGACCGAAGCGAGGACGAGAAACCGAAGCCACCATTTGATGGCTGTTTCGAGTCCGAGTCGGAGGGAAGCCGGACGTTGTGAGCAGGTGAGGCGTGAGAATGATAAGCGTCCGAACCGTTGCAGGCAGTCGGTCGTTTATTCAAGTGCTAAAAGACAGCTCCGGACACAAAAGAAAAGGAGTGCAAACTATGTCTACCATTATCAAGCACAAGCAGTTCCCCAAGAACAAGAAGTGGACCATGGACCTGTGCGGTCGTCCCCTGACTGTAGAGATGGGCAAGATGGCCGAGCTGGCCTCCTGTGCCGCCATGATCACCTACGGCGAGACCTCCGTTATGGTGGCCGTCACCGTGGCTCCCCGTCCCCGCGACGGCATCGACTTCTTCCCCCTGTCCGTGGACTTTGAGGAGAAGCTGTACGCCGTGGGCCGCATCCCCGGCTCCTTCATGCGCCGTGAGGGCCGTCCCTCCCTGCCCGCCGTTCTGGCCAGCCGCCTGATCGACCGCCCCATGCGCCCCCTGTTCCCCAGCGACTTCCGCAACGACGTGTGCATTCAGTGCACCGTCATGAGCGTGGACTACGACTGCTCCCCCGAGATCGCCGCCATGATCGGCGCCTCCGTGTGCGTCAGCTGCTCCGAAGCTCCCTTCGCCGGCCCCATCGGCGCTCTGGAAGTGGGCTATGTGGACGGCCAGATCGTGCTTAACCCCACTCAGGAGCAGCGCAAGACCTCCCGCATGGACGTGACCGTGGCCGCCACTCAGGAGAAGGTGGTCATGATCGAGGCCGGCGCCGACGAGATCCCCGACGAGATCATGTTCGCCGGTATCGTCAAGGCCCATGAGGAGATCCGCAAGCAGATCGCCTTCATCAACGGCATCGTGGCCGAGGTGGGCAAGCCCAAGATGGAGTACGACCACGCCGCCTTCAACCAGGAGCTGTTCGACGACATCGTGCAGAGCTTCATGGACGAGGCCAAGGCCGCCATGGATACCGACGACAAGAACGTGCGCGAGGAGCGCTGGAACGCCATGATCGACAAGTGGCGTGAGAAGTATCTGGAGCAGTATCCCGATCTGGATCAGTATCTGGAGGAGTTCACCTACAAGCTCCAGAAGAAGATCGTCAAGGCCTGGCTGCTGGAGGGCCACCGCGTGGACGGCCGCGCCAAGAACGAGATCCGTCCCCTGGCCGCCGAGGTGGGTGTACTGCCCCGGGTCCACGGCTCCGGTATGTTCACCCGTGGTCAGACTCAGGTGCTGTCTGTCGCCACCCTGAACACTCTGGCCGCGTCTCAGAAGCTGGACACCATCTGGGAGGAAGAGGAGAAGCGCTACCTCCACCACTACAACTTCCCCCCCTACTCCGTTGGCGAGGCCAAGCCTCCCCGTTCCACCAACCGTCGTGAATATGGCCACGGTGCTCTGGCTGAGCGTGCCCTGATCCCCGTGCTGCCCTCCGTTGAGGAGTTCCCCTACGCCATTCGCGTGGTGTCCGAGGTGCTGTCCTCCAATGGCTCCACCTCTCAGGGCTCCATCTGCGGTTCCACTCTGGCACTGATGGATGCCGGTGTGCCCATCAAGGCCCCTGTGGCCGGCATTTCCTGCGGCCTGATCCAGGACGATAACGGCGGCTTCACCACCTTTATCGACATTCAGGGTGTGGAAGACTTCCACGGCGAGATGGACTTCAAGGTGGCCGGTACTCCCAACGGTATCACCGCCATCCAGATGGACCTGAAGAACGACGGTCTGACCCATGAGATCATCAAGGAAGCCTTTGAGATCACCCGCGATGCCCGTCTGGCCATTCTGGACGAGATCATGCTGCCCTGCATCAGCGCTCCCCGTCCCGAGGTGAGCAAGTACGCGCCCAAGATGATCACCATCAAGATCGACCCCGACAAGATCCGCGAAGTCATCGGCAAGGGCGGCTCCGTCATCCAGAAGATCACCGCCGAGTCCGGCGCTACCGTGGACATCGAGGACGACGGCACCATCCACATTGCCTCCCCCAACGCGGAGGCCTGCGACGCTGCCAAGAAGATGATCGAGACCATCGTCTTCGTGCCCGAGGTGGGTCAGCTGTACTACGGCAAGGTGGTGCGCATCCTGCAGTTCGGCGCCTTCGTGGAGCTGGCTCCCGGCAAGGACGGCATGGTCCACATCTCCAAGCTGGCCGACCACCGTGTGGAAAAGGTGGAGGACGTGGTCAATATCGGCGATATGATCTGGGTCAAGGTCACCGAGATCGACGACAAGGGCCGTGTCAACCTGTCCTACAAGGATGCCATCAAGGAGATCAAGGCGAAGAAGGAAGAAGCGCAGGCATAAGCGCATAGGGACGATAGACTCCGGAGCGGATATCGGAAGCCCAAGACACCCTTTAGGGTGGCTGGGTTTCGATGAAGTCGGAGGAGTTATCGGCCCGGCCATGCGCTCAATGTTTGCGTGACAAGCCGGAGAAGAGATCAAGTAAGATTTCTTAACCGAACATCAAATGCATTCGGGCGGACACCTCCAGGTGTCCGCCCGATTTTATCTATGTGACAAATTCCTCTTTACAGCAGGTAATACTTCGTTTATACTATACGTATTCCAGAAAACACCATGAGGTGACAGAGAATGAATGCAGAATTTTCCCGCACCCTGTCCTTGCTGCGGCAGGAGCATGGGGTGAGCCAGCGCACGGCGGCCAACGCCCTTGGCATTTCCCAGGCGCTGCTGTCCCACTATGAAAACGGCATCCGCGAGCCGGGCCTTGCCTTTGTGGTCAAGGCCTGCGAGTATTATAACGTGTCCGCTGACTTTTTGCTGGGCCGTACCCTGAGCCGGGACGGCACTACCATCATCGAGCCGGAGGAGCTATACGACATCAGCGGAGAAAAGGACAATGCCATGCGGGGCAGTGTGCTGGCCATGCTGTCCAAAAAGCTGCTGGTCAACTCGGTGGCCATGCTCTTTGACCTGTTGGGCAAGGTGGGCAGCCGCAGTGTGATCCGGGCCGCGTCCGCCTATCTGTCCACGGCGGTATACAATGTGTTCCGCCTGCTCCATCAGGCTCCGGGCACCAACAATCCCGACTTCTTTTCCGTCTCCCGCACCCACTTTGACGCGGGCCTGACCGGGGCGGACATGACCTGCAGTCAGGTGGAGCTGGCCGATGCCCTGTCCCGCCATGCCGCGGGCAAGGGCCCCTTCCCCGACATGAGCAACGATGCGCTGGCCCGGGATTACCCGGTGCTCTACCAGTCTCTGCTCCAGATCATCCACAACACAGGAGCCCGGACCAACAAGCTGCCCGGAAGGCGGGAGAGCAAGTGAAGCCACACCCACGGAGGTTTTTGATTTATGACAGATCAATCTAAAATTCGTAATTTTTCCATTATCGCCCACATCGATCACGGCAAATCCACCCTGTCCGACCGCATGATCGAGCTGTGCGGCGCGGTGGAACAGCGGCAGATGGAGTCCCAGCTGCTGGACAACATGGATCTGGAGAAGGAGCGCGGCATTACCATCAAGGCCCGTGCGGTGCGCATGGAGTACAAGGCAGAGGATGGGGAAACCTATCACCTCAACCTGATCGACACCCCGGGCCACGTGGACTTTAACTACGAAGTGTCCCGTTCGCTGGCCGCCTGCGAGGGCGCGGTGCTCATCGTGGATGCCTCTCAGGGCATCGAGGCCCAGACGCTGGCCAACACCTACCTTGCCATGGAGCACGATCTGGAGATCCTGCCCGTCATCAATAAGATCGACCTGCCCGCCGCCGACCCCCAGCGGGTGAAAGAGGAGGTGGAGAACGTGCTGGCCCTGCCCGCCATGGACGCGCCGGAGATCTCCGCCAAAATGGGTATCAACATCCCCGCCGTGCTGGAGGACATCGTTCAAAATGTCCCCGCCCCCACCGGCGACCCCAATGCGCCGCTGAAGGCACTGATTTTTGACAGCCAGTATGACCCCTATCTGGGCGTTATCGTCTATTTCCGCATCATGGAAGGCACCCTGAAAAAGGGCATGAACGTAAAGATGATGGCCTCCGGCGCCCAATACACGGTGCTGGACTGCGGCTATCTGCGTCCGCTGGGTATGGACTCCTGCGGCCAGCTGACCGCGGGCGAGGTGGGCTGGTTCACCGCGTCCATTAAAAATGTAAAGGACACTCGGGTGGGCGACACCATCACCGGGGTGGAGGAGACCTGTGCCGAGGCGCTGCCCGGCTACCGTCCCGCGCAGGCCATGGTCTACTGCGGCATCTATACCGAGGACGGCTCCAAATACCCCGACCTGCGCGACGCATTGGAAAAGCTGCAGCTCAACGACGCGTCTCTGTCCTTTGAGCCGGAATCCTCCATCGCGCTGGGCTTTGGCTTCCGGTGCGGCTTCCTTGGCATGCTGCATATGGAGATCATTCAGGAACGGTTGGAGCGTGAATTTGATCTGGACCTTGTGACCACCCTGCCCTCCGTTATTTACGAGGCCACCAAGACCGACGGCACCGTGGTCCGTGTGGACAATCCCCACAACTATCCCGACCCGGGCATGATCGTGGAGGCCCGGGAGCCCTATGCCAAGGTGTCCATCATCTCTCCCCCGGACTATGTGGGCAACATCATGCCCATGTGTCAGGACCGCAGAGGCGAGTTCAAGGATATGCAGTATCTGGACACCAATCTGGTGGAGCTGCACTACTCCATGCCCATCGGCGAGATCATTTACGACTTCTTTGATGCCCTGAAGGCTCGCACCAAAGGCTATGCCTCGCTGGACTACGAGCTGGAGGGCTACCGCCCCAGCGAGCTAGTCAAGGTGGATATGCTGCTCAACGGCGATCAGGTGGATGCCCTGTCCTTTATCGCCCACAAGGAAAAGGCCTATGCCCGGGCACGGCGTATCTGCGAGCGGCTGAAGGAGAACATCCCCCGCCAGCTGTTTGAAGTGCCTGTGCAGGCGGCCATCGGCGGCAAAGTCATTGCCCGCGAGACGGTGAAGGCCATGCGCAAGGACGTGCTTGCCAAGTGCTACGGCGGCGACATCACCCGCAAGAAGAAGCTGCTGGAGAAGCAGAAGGAAGGCAAGAAGAAAATGCGTTCCCTCGGCTCGGTTCAGCTGCCCACCGAAGCATTTATGGCTGTACTCAAGCTGGACAGCGCAGATTAAATCAATGCCCCGCACCCAATGGGTGCGGGGCATTTGTTTTGTTATTTAGCCGCGGCGGGGATATCGCCCACGCCGTTGAGGATCAGGCGGGGACGGTAGGGGAAGGAGGCCGCAGTCTCCCGGCTGGAAACACCGGTGAGCACCAGCACCGTGTCAAGGCCGCACTCGATGCCGCCCTGAATGTCGGTATCCATGCGGTCACCGATCATGGCCGCCTCCTGAGAGTGGACACCCAGCAGGTCAAGACCGGTACGCATCATCAGGGGGTTGGGCTTGCCGACATAATAAGCGGTTTTGCCGGAGGCCAGCTCTACCGGGGCAACCAGCGCGCGGCAGGCGGGGATGATGACACCGTTATCCATGGGGGCAGTCATATCGTAGTTGGTGCCGATGAGCCGGGCGCCTTGCGCCACCAGCTTGACTGCTTTGCAGATGTTATCATAGGTATAGGACGAGGTCTCGCCAATGACTACGTAGTCGGGGGAAACGTCGTCCAGTGTCAGGCCCTTTTCATACAGGGCATGGGTCAGGCCGGGGTCGCCGATGGCGAACACCTTTGCGCCGGGGGTTTGGTTGGCGATGAAGTTGGCGGTGGCCAGACCGCTGGTATAAAAGTGGCTCTCATCTACCTCAAGGCCCATGCGGGCCAGCTTTTCCGCCAGCTCACGGGGGGTCTTGCCGCTGTTGTTGGTCAGGAACAGGAATTTCTTGTTCTCCCGGTACAGCCAGTCCACAAATTCCTGCACCCCGGGCAGCAGCTGGCTGCCGTGGTAGATGACACCATCCATGTCGCAGATAAAACCTTTTTTAGCCAGAAGCTTTTCCATAAAGAAACCTCTCTTTTTCGTTCTTTTCTTTTTCATTTTCGTTCACGGCATTATTTTATCACAGCTGTCCCGGCAAGAAAAGCGAATTTTATACGGACATGGAATTTTCCCCAAGGTGCACAATTTCCCATTGAGCCGGGTCGAAGGATGTGGTAAACTGGTGAAAAGTTGCGAAAAGCGAGTAAATCCCATGTACGAGACGATCACTCTGCCCAACGGTGTGCGTATTCTGACCCAACATGTGCCCGCCGTGCGCACGGCGGCTTTGGGTGTGTTTGTAGGCACCGGCTCCCGGCACGAGACCGCAGCCCAGAACGGCGCGGCCCATTTTTTGGAGCACATGGCATTTAAGAGCAGCGAGCGCCGCTCCACCGACCAGCTGGCCCGGCTCATTGATGAGATCGGCGGCCATGTGAATGCCTATACCACCAAGGAATCGACTTGTTTTTATGCCCGGTGTCTGGACAGCCACTTGGACCGGGTGGTGGATATGCTGTGCGACATGCTGTTCTGCTGCGCCTTCCGTCAGGAGGAGGTGGACACCGAGCGGGGTGTGATTTTAGAGGAAATCGGCATGTACAAGGACGCGCCGGAGGATCTGGTGGCCGAGCGGCTGTCTGCCGCCGTTTACAAGGGCAGCGCCCTCTCCCGGCCCATTCTGGGCACGAAAAAGACGCTGTCAGCCATGGACGGGGACTGGCTGCGCCGCTATCGGGACGAGCACTATCGCCCGGACCGGATCGTGGTGGCGCTGGCGGGCAGCTTTGCCCCCAAGATAGTGGATGAACTGAAAGCCCGTTTTTCCGCCCTGTCCGGATCGCCCACCCCCGCCGTCAAGCCGGCGGCTTATCAAAGTGCCATTACCGTGCGGCGCAAGGCCATTGAGCAAAATCACCTGATCGTGGCATTCCCAGCCCTGTCTTTTCTGGACGAGCGGCGGCATGCCATGCACCTACTGTCCTCTATTCTGGGTGGGGGCGTGTCCTCCCGCCTGTTTCAGGAGGTGCGGGAAAAGCGGGGGCTTTGCTACAGCGTCTATTCCTATATTGCAGACCATGAAGATACCGGCCTGCTGGGGTTGTATACCGCCCTGTCTCCCGAAACGGAGCGCAGGGCGCTGGAGGCCACGTGTGGGGTGGCGGCGGACCTTGCTTTGCATGGCCCCGGGGCGGAGGAGCTGGACCGGGCCAGAGAGCAGGCCAAGGCCAATATCCTTATGAGCCTTGAGTCCACCCAAGCCCGCATGAGCCACATGGGCACCGCCATGCTGCTCCGGGGCAGGGTTCCGTCCACCGACGAGATTTTGGCGGCCTATGACGCAGTGACCACGGATCAGGTGCGGGATCTGGCCGGGGAGATATTTGATTTCGGCCGGGCATCCCTGTCCGCCGTGGGCAAGGTAGGCGCGGCGGAGGATTACCGTGCGCTGTTGGACACATTTAAATGAACAGGAAAAATCCCCCCGCTGCTATGCGGCGGGAGCAGGGCATAAAGATATCAACAAAAACGCACCGGCTCAGCCGGTGCGTTTTTGAGCTATTTGGTTGTTTTTTATGCGAGAGCCGCAGTAATGATGGCCATGGAGTAGACCTCCAGAGCATTACAGCCGCGGGACAGGTCGTTGATGGGAGCATTCAGACCCAGCAGGATGGGGCCGTAGGCATCAAAGTTGCCCAAACGCTGAGCGATCTTATAGCCGATGTTGCCGGCATTGATGTCGGGGAAGATGAAGGTGTTGGCATAGCCGGCCACGGGGGAGCCGGGGAACTTCAGCTGGCCAACGGTGGGGGACACGGCGGCGTCGAACTGCATCTCGCCGTCCACGGGGATGTCGGGCATGGCCTCCTTGGCCTTGGCGCAGGCATTGCGCATCTTGTCCACATCCTCACCCTTGCCGGAGCCCTTGGTGGAGTAGCTCAGGAAAGCCACCTTGGGATCAACACCGAAGGTCTTGGCGCACTTGGCGGTCTCCACGGCGATCTCTACCAGCTCGTCCTCGGAGGGGTTGATGTTGATGGCGCAGTCGCCCATGGCCAGCACTTCGTTGCCGCCGGAAGCACCGGGACGGACCATAATGAAGCAGGAGGAGACGATCTTGTTGCCGGGCTTGGTTTTGATCAGCTGCAGGGCGGGGCGCACGGTGTCGGCGGTGGAGTAGGTAGCGCCGCCCAACAGGCAGTCGGCCACACCCATCTTGACCAGCATGGTGCCGAAGTAGTTGCCCTTCTTGAGCATCTCACGGCATTCGTCGGCGGTCATCTTGCCCTTGCGCAGCTCCACCATCTTCTCTACCATGGCGTCCATGCCCTCGTAGGTGGCGGGGTCCAGAATGATGGCGCCGTTGATGTTAAAGCCGGCCTTCTCGGCAGCGGCCTTGACCTCGTCCACGTTGCCCACCAGAACGGGGGTCAGGAAGTTGCCCGACAGCAGGCGGGCGGCGGCCTCCAGAATACGGGCATCGGTGCCCTCGGTGAAAACGATCTTGCGGGGATTTTTCTTCAGGGTTTCAATGAGCTGTCCAAACATATTGTGTTCCTCCTGTTTCGAATTTGAATCGGGCAGTGCGCGCCCGTTCCCATAATCAAAAATATGGTATCATTTTGCACCGAAAATTGCAAGGGTATGCCCGCTCTTTTCCGCCGGATTACAGCCGTTTTTTTCCATACACCCTACAAAAACGGATGCCGCGGGCCAACGGACGATGGCACCTTACTTCGACGCAAAACCCTTGACAGGGTCAGCCAAACCGTGTATTATAAGGATTGTAATCATTTTGTAACCTTTTATTTCCTTTTGTTACTTTTCTCTTGTGAAGGAGGTGGTGGGCTCATATGGCGCGCGCAAACCGCCCAAAATTGAACGGATATGGCGGCGTCCTGCGGATGATCGTCCCTGCGCTGAAGGGAAAGGTCCGCAAGGCGGCGCAGAATTATAAAGCCTTCCGGCGGGAGGCCCGCCTCTGGCAGGAGGATATGTACATCCGTCTGCGCCGTGCGGCATACCGCTGTCACGAGGCGCTGGCCGGCCGGAGATACGCAAGACCGGGCTCTTTCCTGTCGACTTCGGCAGTGATGGGCGTTGGTCTGATCGTGGCGACACTGTATACCACCAGCTATGCCGTCTTTGTGGATGGCGAAAATGTGGGTGCGGTGACCGACCAGAGCACGGTGGAGCATGCGGTCTCTACCGTGGAGGCCAGGGGAAGCCGGATGCTTGGCTATGAATACACCGTGGACAACGAGATCGATTACCGCTTTGCGCTGACTCGCCGGTCCGAGCTGTCCCAGCGGCAGGATTTTGTGGATTATTTCTCCGCGAAAATGGACGAGACGGAAGAGGACGACCTGCGCTATTACCAGATCGTTCTGGAGGGTCGGGTGCTGGGTGTTATCGACAGCAAGGCAGAATTCAATGTCCTTCTGCAGGAACTGCGGGCCGACTACGTGAATGAGAACACGGTCTCTGCGGAGTTTGTGGAGGAGATCCAGGTCCAGCCTGTTTTGCTGGCGGACGAGGTTGTGTCTATCGACCGGATGCGGGAGATCCTGACGGAGAACACCACCGGCGAGACCACATATACCGTGGTCAGCGGCGATACCTTCAGCACCATTGCCTATCGAAACGACATGTCCATGTCCGATTTGAAGGCGCTCAACCCTGATGTAAATATCAACAAGCTGTCCATTGGACAGGTGCTCAACGTCAAGGAACTGATCCCCCGGCTGTCTGTGCGCACGGTGGAGCATGTGACCTATACCGAGCCCATCCCCTGCCCGGTCCAGACCAAAGAGGATGCAAGCATTTATGTGGGCACCTCCAAGATCATCACCAAGGGCGAAGAAGGCGAGGCAGAGGTGACGGCTGATGTGGTCCGGATCAACGGCGTGGAGAAGGAGCGGAATGTGCTGGAATCCAGAACGCTGGTAGAGCCCACCACAACCATCAAGGCCGTGGGCACTAAGCCAAAGCCCAAAACCGCCTCCAACGGCTACTATAAGTGGCCCTGTTCCGGCAAGATCACCTCTTACTTTGGCTACCGCCGCATTTTTGGTTCCCGGAGTTACCACTCCGGTATCGACATCGCCGCGCCCAAGGGAACGGCGGTCAAGGCCGCCGACGGCGGCAAGGTCACCTTCTCCGGCTATAAGGGCAACTACGGCTATCTGGTCATCGTGACCCACGACAACGGCACTCAGACCTATTATGGACATAACTCCAGCAATTTGGTGTCCGCCGGACAACGGGTGTATCAGGGTCAGACCATTGCCCGGGTGGGCAGTACCGGCCGATCAACCGGAAATCATTGCCATTTCGAGGTCCGCATCCGCGGTTCCTCCGTCAACCCCCTGAATTATCTCCCCTGACAAAGCAACGGCCCCCGGCCCTTTGGGCCGGGGGCTTAAATTATCTTCACCCGGCCCCTTCGCATTGACATCAGAAGGAAAAGAGGATACAATAAACATTACTCGTATTTGATCAGGAGGACGGATCATGGAGCGAATCGCGGTGATGACCGACACCAACAGCGGCATGACGCCGGAGGAGGCCCGTCAGGTGGGCGTTGCTCTGCTGGCCATGCCCTTTACTGTGGACGGTCGGGCCTGCTTTGAACATTTGGATATTTCACACAGAGAGTTCTACGCCATCCAGGCTCAGGGGGCGCAGATCACATCTTCCCAGCCCGCCCCTGCGGACCTTCTGTCCATGTGGGACGAGCTTTTGGAAAGCAACGATACCATTATCTACATTCCCATGACCAGCGGCTTGAGCGGTTCCTGTGCCACAGCCTGCGCCCTTGCTCAGGACTATGACGGCCGGGTGCTGGTGGTGGATAACCGCCGCATTTCCGTATCGCTGAAGCAGGCGGTGCTGGAGGCCGTGCATCTGCGGGACGCGGGAAAAACAGCCGCAGAAATTGCCGCGCGGCTGGAGGAAAAGGCGCTGGAGTCCCACATTTATATCACGGTGGAGGACCTGAGCCACCTGAAAAAGAGCGGCCGCATCACCCCTGCCGTGGCCGCGGTGGGTACGGTACTGAACATCAAGCCGGTGATGAAGATACTGGACGGAAAGCTGGACATGCACCGCAAGGTACGGGGCATGAAGCAGGCCTGCCAGACCATGCTGGAAGCTGTCCGAGCCGACCTTGAGGGCGAGTTTGCCGGAAAGAAGGTTATCGTGGCCGCCGCCTACTCCGGAGATGAAGAACAGGGCCGGGAATGGGCGGAAGTGGTCCGAAAGGAATTTGCCGGGTATCCCTTTATGTGCGACCCTTTGCCCCTGAGCATTGGCTGTCATGTGGGCGAAGGTGCGTTGGGCGCGGCTGTGTTTGCAGACTATGATATGTAAAAAACATCCCAAACCATTACGGTTTGGGATGTTTTTGTGTCCGGATATGCAGAAATACCGCGCCCAGCAGTAAAATCGTGCCGCACAGGTAAAGCCACAGCAGCAGGATGATAATGGAGGCCAGTGAGCCGTACAGCAGGGAGTACCGGGAGGACAAACCGATAAACCAGGAAAAGAGCACCGATGCGCCCACCAGCGACCCGGAGCACAGCAGGGAGCTGACCAGCATGGACGGCAGATGAACGTACTGCTTTGGAGTGCCCAGCCGGTACAGGGCCAGCACCAGAAGCATCACAAAGCAAAACAGCAGAAGGTAGCGCAGCCACCGCCACAGCCGGGACAAGGCGGAAAAATGCAAGATTGCCGCAAGCGAACCGGGCAGCACACCATCCAACCAGTGCAAGAACCAGTTTCCGGTGAAGATGACCAGCACCGACAGATATACCGTCACCAGAAACAGAGCAGAAAACAGCGCGCTGATCAGGATGCGGCGCAGACCGGTGTCCCGGGGATGGCCATACAGCTCGTCCATGGTGTCCAGCAGCACCCGCAGAGCGGCGGAGGCGGACAGAACGATGGCGGGCACAGCCGCATACAGCAGGGTCGGGGAGTGGGTCAGGGCTGCGTAATTGACATAGTCACTCAAAAGCTCCAGTGCTGCCCGGGGCAGCACGCGCTCCAAAGAGAGCAGGAAAGCCTGCACATCCACGTGGGCAAGACCCACCAGTGCGGTGGTGCACAGCAGTAGGGGAAAAATGGACAGCACGAAGAAATAGGCCAGCGCCCCCGCCGCCCGGGGCACGTTGTGCTGGGAATAGTGCCGGTGCATCTCTTTTATGAAAGAAAACACAGTACGCACAGCGGCCACCTCCCTTTCTCTTAGTTTACCACGCTGGCAGATATAAAAACAGAAAAACCCGTCTGCAAAGCAGACGGGTCTTGTCCGATCAGATCACTTAGCCCAGCTTGTTCAGCTTCAGGGTCAGAGCGCTCTTCTTGTTAGCGGCATTGTTCTTGTGCAGCAGCCCCTTGGCAGCGGCCTGATCCACCGCCTTGACGGCCACCTTGTAAGCGACATCGGCCTCGCTGCGGTTGCCTTCCGCCACCGCGGCGTCAAACTTCTTGATCTCGGTCTTCAGCGCGGACTTCGCGGCCTTGTTCTGCGCGGCCTTGGTCTGGTTGACCAGCACACGCTTCTTGGCAGACTTAATATTCGGCAAACCAAACACCTCCTCCGAATGATTTCAAAATTGTGCACAGTACGCCTGTGCAGATATGTATTTTAACACCCTGCCCGGAAAAAATCAACTGTTTTTTTGCTTTTTTTCAAAGAATTTGGATAGTTTTTTCTTCAGCGCAAAAAATAGGGGCAAATAGCGCAAAGCGCTACAATATCTTGGGTTTGGAGGAATGACAACAATGTGGAAACAGCACACCGATCTGGCGGTGGAGGCCAAAGAACTGTGGCAGCAATCGGCCAGCGAGCAGACAAAGCTGGAGGGGGTGCAGGCGCGCAGCGGAAGCCGGGAGGGCTTTGAAGTGGATACGGTGCAGGTGTTGGACGAACGGGGAGAGCAGGCACTGGACAAGCCGGTTGGCACCTATATCACCATCACGCTGGACGGACTGAAGCAGCGGGAGGAGGATGCCTTTGGCCGGGCGGCCCGGGCCATTGCGCAGGAACTGAAAGGGCTGCTGGGCGGCCTGCCCGCTGATGCTCCTGTGCTGGTGGCGGGGCTGGGCAATCGGGCTATCACTCCGGATGCCATCGGGCCGCTGGTCCATGAGTATACCATGGTCACTCGACATCTGGTGGAGCAGGTGCCGGAGCATTTCGGCGCGTTTCGCCCGGTGGCATCCCTGTCCGCCGGGGTGCTGGGCACCACGGGGGTGGAAAGCGGCAGCCTCATCCGGGCGGTGTGCGATGAGATCAAGCCCGCCTGCGTCATTGCGGTGGACGCACTGGCCTCCCGGTCTTTGCACCGGGTGTGCCGCACGGTACAGCTGGCGGATACGGGCATCGTGCCCGGCTCCGGGGTGGGCAACCACCGCAAGGTGCTGAACAAAGAGACTCTTGGGATCCCGGTCATCGCCGTGGGCGTGCCCACGGTGGTGGACGGAGCCACCCTTGCCATGGACCTGTTGGGGCAGGAGGAACTGCCAAAGCTCGCGCAGGGTGTAGAAAACCTGATGGTCACACCCCGGGACATTGACGCGCAGGTGGCCGATCTGTCCAAGGTCATCGGGTTTGGCATTGATCTTGCCCTCCACGAAGGATTGAGCGTGGAGGATGTGGAGCTGTTTTTGAGTTGAAAAGAAAACAAAACCCGGCGGCATTTCTGCCGCCGGGTTTTTGGATTTGGATTACAGGTCAACAGTCGCGATGGTTTCTTCCTTGATGTTGTGCTTTTTGGCGTAGCCGGTGAGCATCAGGGTCAGAGCACCGTCGCCGGTGACGTTGCAGGCGGTGCCGAAGGAGTCCTGCAGGGCGAAGATGGTCAGCATCAGGCCGGTGCCCGCCTGATCAAAGCCCAGCACGGACATGATCAGACCCAGAGAGGCCATCACCGTGCCGCCAGGCACGCCGGGGGCGCCGATGGCGAACACGCCCAGCAGCAGGCAGAACAGGATCATGGAGGACAGGGAGGGCAGCTGGCCGTACAGGATCTTGGACACCACCATGACGAAGAACACCTCAGTCAGCACGGAGCCGCACAGGTGGATGTTGGCGAACAGGGGGATGCCGAAGTCCACCATATCCTTGCGCAGGGTCTTGGACTTGTGGGCGCAGGTCAGAGCCACGGACAGGGTGGCGGCGGAGCTCATAGTGCCCACGGCGGTGATGTAGGCGGGGCCGTAGTGCTTGATGACCTCCAAGGGGTTTTTGCCGGTGTAGAGGCCAGCCGCGCCGTACAGTACGCCCATCCAGATGTAGTGGCCGATCATAACGATCACGATGACGATCAGGAACACGGGCAGCTGGCCGGTGATGGTGCCGTCATAGGCCAGACCGGCGAAGGTGCAGCCGATGAAGAAGGGCAGCACGGGAATGACGATCTTAGACACGATCTGCAGCACGATCTTCTGAATCTCGTCCAGCAGGGCGATCATGGTCTTGGCCTTGGTCCACACGGCGGAGAGGCCAACCAGCACGGAGAAGACCAGCGCGCTCATCACGGGCATGATCTGGGGGATGTCCAGCTGGAAGGCCACGGCGGGCAGTTCCTTCAGCCCATCCACGTTGCTGGCGATGTTCAGGCCGGGGATGATGGCATAGCCAGCACCCATGGACATGAAGGCGGCCAGAATGGAGGAGACGTAGGCCAGAATCAGAGCCACGGTAAGCATCCGGCTGGCGCTGGAGCCCAGCTTGGTGATGGAGGGGGCGATAAAGCCGATGATGATCAGGGGCACGCAGAAGGTGATGAGCTGACCCATGATGTACTTGGCGGTGACGATGACGGTCATCAGCCCCTCAGGAGCAAACAGACCCACTGCCATGCCGACCAGCAGGCCGATGAGCAGCTTTGCGGGGAGACTTTTCAGGAATTTCATGGATATTCCTCCTCTTTGATGATCTTCTCTGTTTCTTGTGGGGCAAAGGCCCATACAATTAACTATAGTATACTAAAGTGTCGGGCAATATGCAACTGCTTTTGCCCGGGGAATAAAGCAAAAAGCCGCCCAAGGGCGGCTTTTTGCTATCATAACGATCAAATCCGGGCCACGCCGGTCTTCCGGGCGGCGTCTGCCACGGCGGCAGCCACGGCGGGACCCACACGGGGATCGAAGGCCTTGGGGATGATGTACTCGGCGGACAGCTCGTCCTCGGAAATGAGGTCGGCCAGGGCATGGGCAGCGGCCATCTTCATCTCCTCGTTGATGTCGCTGGCGCGCACGTCGAAGGTGCCACGAAACAGGCCGGGGAACACAAGCACATTGTTGATCTGGTTGGGGAAATCACTGCGGCCGGTGGAAATGATTTTGGCGCCGCCGGCTCTGGCCTCGTCAGGGAAAATCTCGGGCGTGGGATTGGCGCAGGCGAAGATGATGGCATCCCGGTTCATGGCGGAAACCATTTCACGAGTCACAATACCGGGGGCGGAGGTGCCGATAAACACGTCGGCACCCACAAGCTTTTCTGCCAGAGTGCCGGGGGTCTGGTCGGGATTGGTGCGCACGGCCATCTCCGCCTGTGCCCAGTTCATGCCGGGAGCCTGAGCATACAAAGCACCTTGTCTGTCGCACATGGTAATGTTTTTGAAGCCGGCAGCCAGCAGCATTTTCACGATGGCGATGCCTGCGGCGCCCGCACCCACGGTGACGATCTTTACAGTTTCCTTTTTCTTTCCGACAACTTTCAGCGCATTGATCAGACCAGCCAGAACGACGACGGCGGTGCCGTGTTGGTCGTCGTGGAAGATGGGGATGTCGCACTTTTCCTTCAGCTTGCGCTCGATTTCAAAACAGCGGGGGGCGGCGATGTCCTCCAGATTGATGCCGCCGAAAGAGCCGGATATGTTGTAAACAGTCTGGACAAACTCGTCCACATTCTGGGTCTTGACACACAGGGGGAAGGCATCTACGTTGGCGAAGGACTTGAACAGTACGCACTTGCCTTCCATGACGGGCATACCGGCCTCCGGGCCGATGTTGCCCAGCCCCAGAACAGCGGAGCCGTCGGTAATGACTGCGCACAGGTTGTGGCGGCGGGTCAGTTCATAGCTTTTGTTGATGTCCTCCTGAATGGCCAGACAGGGCTGGGCCACACCAGGGGTATAGGCAAGGGACAGGTCGTCCTTGGTGGCTACGGGGACGGTGGCGACCACTTCGATCTTTCCCTTCCATTCGCCGTGCAGGCGCAAAGACTCTTTTGCGTAATCCATAAGTGAAACTCCTTTTTGCCGTTTGTACCATTTTATTCCTTATGATACGAACTGTCAACGCAGGACAGGGGAATGAAGATGGAAAAACGCAAATGACGCTTGAACAAATAATATAGGAGCGAGTATAATAACCGAAAAGCGGTTATTATACTTTAATTTCAGTCATTTTTCTCGCCTCCTGCGGAGGCAACCGAAAAAGATGACACATTATACCATTGTGCCTGCGGCTTCATGGTATAATGTGAAAAGAATTGCCTGAATTTTTGAGCGCAGACCCCAACGGCATCACCGACGATCCCATGCAGGACATCATAGGGGAGGACTGAATATGAAAATCGGATTTATCGGCTACGGCGAGGCCGCCCGGGCCATCGCCGAGGGCCTGCAGGAGAACGGCCTTGCCCGAGAGAACATCTACGGCTGGTCCCGCTCCATCGCACAGGCCGACCCAACCACGGTCAATGTGACCGTAGCGGCCTCCAAAGAGGAAATTTTCAAGCTGTGCAGGGTGGTCATCTGCATTACCCCAGCCTCGGCCTGCGTAGCTGTGGCGGAGGAGTGTAAGGGTTATATGACTCCGGAGCACATCTACGTGGACGTTTCCTCATCCTCTCCCAAAGCAATGCAGGAGGTGTGGGGCATCATCAAGGATACCGGGGTGCAGTTTGCTGACGGTGCCCTGCTGGATACCGTGCCCAAGTACCGCCACAAGACCCCCACCGTGCTGGCGGGCAACGGCGCTCAGGCCGCCTTTGATGCCCTGACTCCCTATGGCTGGAGCATGGAAGTGGTGGGTGACGAGCCGGGCAGCGCCTGCGCCATCAAGATGCTGCGCAGCGTGTATACCAAGAGCCTGCTGGGCGTGTGCTTTGAGATGCTGGAGGCCGCCGCCCACTACGGCATTGAGGATTACATTATGGACTCGCTGGCCAAGACCATGGACGACAAGGACTTCGTGTCCGGCATGAACGGGCGCACCTGCGGCGGCGTGCTCCACGCAGGTCGGCGCAGCGTGGAGCTGATGATGGCCGCCGACATGCTGGCTGAGGACGGGCTGAGCAGCGGTGTGTGCCGGGCCAGCGCCGAGAAGCTCAAGGAGATCGGCGAGCTGAACCTGAAGGAGAAGCTGGGCGATTACCGGCCCAAAACATGGAAAGAGGCCATCGACTGCATCCAGAAGGCCAAGCAGGAGCAATAAGAAAAAGAAAAATCCCCACACCCAGACGGGTGTGGGAATTTTTTTGTGGATGAATTAGCCCTTGATATACTGCAGAGCGTCGTACATGATCTGCCAATGATGCTCGGGGTGCTTGCCCCAGACCACCATCATGCTGTCCACCAGAGCCTTGATATTCTTGTCGGTAGGCTCGATGCCCAGATCACGGATGGTCATGGGCTGGTTGATGGACTTCATGTAACGGGTGAAGTTCTTGGTCTCGAACTCGGGACGCTCGTAGGCGTACATGGCGGCCTGGCAGCCCAGACCCACGATCTCACCGTGCAGCCACTCGGCGGTCTCCTCGGTGTAGATGGTCTTGCAGGCGTAGTACATGGCGTGGGCGAAGGTGGCACCCTTCTTGCCGCCGCTGATGAGGGCGGAGTGGTTGTTGTAGTTCACAGCCGCCGCCAGAGCGGTGGTGGCCACATTGGCAAAGATACAGGCATCCAGCTCGTCGGTCAGCTGATGGGCGGCGCAGTCACGATAGGCCTTCTCGCCCTTGTTCAGCAGGATGTCGTTGGTGGTGCCGGCCAGCACCTTGGAGGTGTACATGCCAACGGGGGTGGAGTGCAGGTCGTAGTACTCCATCATCAGGCCGGTCTCGATGTACTTGGCAAAGGCATCGGCCATACCGGAAGCGAACAGCTTCACGGGGCCGTCCGCGATCAGCTGGGTGTCGATCAGCACGGCGGCATGCTCTTTGGCGTGCCAGATACGGTCGATGGGCTTGTGGTCCATGGTGTACATAACGGACATGGCAGACCAGCAGTTCACGGTGGCCACGGAGGTGGGCACGTTGATCACAGGCAGGTCGCAGCCGTGGCCGGCGGCCTTGCCCATATCCATGACCTTACCGCCGCCCACGCTGATGACGCAGTCGATCTTCTGCTGGGGGATGACGGTGGTCTTCAGGTACTCCAGGGTCTCATAGGTACAGTCGGTCTCCATGATATAGATGTAGTAATCGATACCGGCGGCCTTCAGGCTCTCTTCCACACGCTGACCGGCGGCCTCCATGGCCTTCTTACCACCCACGATCAGGGCTTTGGTGCCGTGCGCCATGGCCACTTCGCGGCCCAGGACCTCCAGACAGCCGGGGGCCTGGATATATCTGCCGCAGCCAAATTTTACGGGCTTAAATTCGTTTGCCATAATATCCTCCTTGTTCTGCCCTTACAGCTCTACGCAAGCCATGCGGGGCTCGAAGCAGCAGCCGGGACGCATGGCAACCACGCGTACGCCGGAAGCGCGCTGAGGACCGACCTTCATGAAGGTGGCCAGCACGGTGGTCTTGCCGTTCAGGCCCAGAGGGCCAACGTTGGACTCGTTCACCTTGTCGGTGATGTACTGCTCCATGTCGCTCTGCTTGCTGAAGTCGCTGTAGACCATGGCCTCCATCATCAGAGCGGTGGCCTCGAACTGGGAGCGGCCGACACCGATGGCCAGCGCGGTGGGGGTGCAGCCCAGCAGACGGGTGGCATCCTTGGCGCGGGTGACGATCTCGTCCAGAACGACCTGAATGTTGTGCTTGTGGAAGATGCGGTGGGTGATGCCGCGGATGGCGGGGCCGCCGCCCAGCATCAGCACGTGCACGCGCAGAACGTCCTCCTCCACTTCCTTGATCAGGATGGGAGCGGCATCCAGAGCATCGGAGTCGGGGCTGATGCCGCCGCTCATGTCGATGCGGCCCTTGTCGTCGCCCATGATGGCCATGGGGCGGCCGGGCAGCTGGCGCAGACCCTCACGCACACCGTCCTGAATGGCGGTGAGCAGAGCGCCGGTGACGCACTTGTTGGGGCCAACCTCCACGAACACGTGGGGGATGCCGGTATCGTCGCACAGGGGGCTGCGGTTGCACTCGGCAACCTCAGCGTTCTTCAGAATGGTCTCCAGGTTCCACTTGGCGCGCTCCAGCTCCTCGTTGGCGATGGCGCGCTTGTAAGCGTCCTTCTTGTCCTGACGGAACGTAGAACCGGCGCGGACCAGAGTGTCGGCCACTTTGGCCACGACTTCATTGTAATCAAATGCCATTTTTACTACGCTCCTTTCTTAAAACATGCTCTCGCCGTGGGCGGCAGCGATGATGCAGGGGAACTTGTCAACGATCAGCTCGTAGCAGGCCTCCATGCCCAGCTCGGGGTGAGCCACGCACTTCTTGCTGATGACCTTGCTGTTGAGCAGCGCGGTCACGGGAGCGATGACGGCGTAAACGGCGCCATACTCCTTGAACATCTCGATGGTCTCCTTCTTCAGCTCGCCCTTGCCCAGATGCATGCGGATACCAGCCTTGGTCATCTCGGGCATGGTGCCCTCGATCTCCAGCTTGTTGCTGGAGGTGGGGCCCACGCCGGCGGGGCTGACGGCGGTGTGGAAGATCACGCCGCCCTGCAGGTCGATGCCGTTCTCAGCCAGGGTGCCGTCCTCGATCATCTTCACCATCTTGGGCAGCACGGCGTCACGGGCGGCATAGATTTTGCCGGACACATTGACGATCTCGCCCACCTTCAGGCTCTTGAGCACTTCGTCGGTGAAAGGAGCGGTAATGGTTCTGAACTCCATGAGTTTTCTCCTTCTTTTTTGATTTTATAAGCAATGGGGTGGGGGAGATCCCCACCCCATTGGTTCAGCGTCCCTTAGTGCTTGATGGAGCCCTTGGGGGAGTAAGTAGCCTCAGGATAGTAGCTGTCGATCACGCGCTTGACCAGCATGACCTGCTTGGCGCGCTTCTTGGCGTCGGCCTCGGTGGAGTCCCAGCTGTGAGTGGCAGCCACGGAACCGCCGGTCTTCAGGTAGATGGGGGCGGCCACGCGGATCATCTCGGGCACCTCGTAGTGACGGATGAAGCCACCGGAGGAAGCGGGGTTCTCGGTGTGGCAGTCGATGGGAATGTCGATGGTGGCACGCACGGCAGCCAGGTGCTGCAGCTGGTAGTCACGCACGATGTTGAAGGAGTCAGCGCCGATGTCCTGCAGCAGCTTGGCGGAGCAGGGGTTGCCGTGGCCGGCGTGAGCGGACATCTTGAAGCGGCAGTCCTCGGGGATCAGGCCGGTCTCGCGAGCCTTGCCCAGAGCCCACAGGCAGCCCTCGTCATACACCAGGAAGGTGCGGCAGCCCAGACGGGCAGCGCGGCGCACGTCCTCCAAAGCGCGGACGACCTGATCCTGGCCACGCAGACGGTAGCCCATACGGACACCCTCGGGGCTCTTAACGGAAGCGGAGGTATCGGTGGTAGCGCGGGGGCCGATGGCCAGAACCAGCTCGACCTGATACTGCTTGGCCAGATCCACCATGGCGGTGATGTCGGCGTCGGACAGGAACCAGATACCCTTGGTCTGGGTCACGCGGTGGATGTAGAAGCCCTGACGGTCAACTTCCTCCAGCAGGGCCTTCATGACGGTGGGACCCTGGATGCCGGGAACCTCAAAACGGTACTGGCAGCCGTCGTCAAAGCGCTTCTCGGAAGTGGGCAGGTCGTACAGGTCGCCGCCGGGCAGGCCCAGGCTCTCCAGCCACTTTCTGGTCTCTTGCATAGTGTTCATGTTCATTACCTCTTTCTTAAAATATAGTTTTATTCATCACAAGAAGCCGGTTGGCTTCTTACGCTGACGGATGGAAGGGGGATCAGATCACCAGATCCCACAGCTGGTCCAGACAGTTTTCCACATCGCGGACAATGGCGATGATCTTGTCTGCCTGATCGGGAGTCTTGCCGCCGAACACGGCAAGGGAGTAGAACTTTTCCTCCATGTCCGCATCGGACAGGGGATTTTCCGGCTCGCCCTTGGGGTAGTCGATCTGCATCTGCTTCTCGCTGCCGTCCTTGAACCGGAGCACCACACGGGCGGCCCGCTTGTTGGGCACCAGCGCGGTGAGGTCGGGGTCCTCCACCACCTTGACCAGTTCGGTCAGGGCAAGAATTTCAGTGTTCTCGGTGTAGGTGGCGGTGAATTCGTCCATGCCGGCCTTGCCGGTAGCGATGCACACGGCTACGCTGAAGGGGATGGACATTTTCGCGGAGGTCGCACCCTGAATGCGCACATGGTCGTGGCCGTTGATGGCCATTTTGTGAGTGTAGACCAAAATCTCGTCCAGCTCCTGGGAGGTATAGGCGCGCTCGCGGATGCGCAGAGCGGCATCGATGGGAGCGTGGGTATGGCGACAGGAGGCATAGGGCTTGCGGTAGATGCCTTCGATCTGGAAGGGGGCGGACAGGGGGGCGGTCAGGCAGCTGTCGTCCACCTTTTCGGTCAGACACAGCAGGCCGCGCTTGCCGCACAGGATGTCGTCCGGACCGCAGAAGCCTGTGCGGCTCTGATAGCCGGCGGCAAGGCCGGTGATGGCCGCCTTGGCAGCGTTGTAGGGCTTGAGCTGGGAGCCGTCCTCCTGAATTTCCAGAACACCGGCCATGCTGGTCACGGCGGCGGCGAGAGCGCCCTTCATCTGCTGGGCATTGCAGCCAAGAACGGCGGCAACACCCATGGCGGCACCGATGGTGCCGGCAGTGCCGGTCACGTGGAAACCGCGGCCACGGTGGCCGGGCTGAATGGCGCAGCCCACACGCACAGCGGCCTCATAGCCCACGCAGATGGCCTGTAGCAGCTGCTTGCCGTTGATGCCCTCGATCTCGGCCGCGGCCAGAATGGCGGGCAGGATGGGGGCCTCCAGATGGGCCATGCAGAAGCGGTGGCCGTCGTCCAGCTCCACTACATGGGAGTTGAAGGCATTGACCAGCGCGGCATTATAGAGGTTTGCCTTGCGGCCCATGCCGATGACGGTGGCCTCGGCGCTGGGGGGGAAAGCGTTCAGGAAGTTGTCCTGCTCTTCACGCAGGGTGGCAGCACCGGCAAAGGTGCAGGCCAGAAAGTCCATCAGGCACTTGCGCGCCTCGCTGATGGTGGCGGCAGGCAGCTCCATTTTGGACATTTCATACAGACGGTCGATATACAAATCGGTCACGTTTGCCATGTTTGGGTCTCCTTATTCAAATGGTATAGGAAAAAGGATATGGCCAGCAGGTCGGCACAGCCGCCGGGACTGAGATTGTCCCGGATAAACTGCCGGTCCAAAGAGCGCAGATGGGACAGGTCGGGCAGATCGCCATTCAAATCAGGCAGGAGTGAGAGAGCGGCGGCCTTTGCTGCCGCGGCCGATTCCATGCCGCCTCGGGCGATCATATTGGTGTCGGTCACCCGGCCCAGCAGGGCCAGCAGGGTGTAGGCTCCAGCATCGTTTGCACACATGCCTGCGTCCAGCAGCCGGGTCAGCACAGGCAGAGCGATCTGCTGCACTGACGGGAAGCCGGCGGCGGCCTCGGCACGGATGCCGCCGATACCGCGGGTGCGGTACAGGGTCTGGCCGGTGGTGGTGCGGGAGGGAGCCTGTGCGCCGAAGTCGGCATCCATGGCCATGGCGGCCAGCGTGCCGCATTCCTCCAGCACAGTGGAGATGGAAGGAATTTCAAGGTCCTGACAGCGGCCCGAGGCGGCACACAGCAGGCCAAGGGAATAAATCAGGCCCTTGTGGGTGTTGACGTTGCCGGTGGCCCGGTTCATATCCTCCTCTGCCAGTCGGCCCGCGCCCCGCAGGGCGGTGAGCAGCTGCACCCGGTCGGAGTGCCGGCAGCCCAGCAGATAGACATCCCGCAGATAGGGGGTAATGGCGGCTGCGCTGGCGGCGAAGGTGAATACGTCCATATCGGAATGAGAGCCCCGGTTGTCCCGGTCTACCAGACCGGGCTTGGGGGTGACCAGCACCTCCCACAGCATGGCCCGGCAGGCCAAAGCGGCCACCCGGTCGGCGCTGCGCCGGGAAAGAAAGGTGTGGATGATCTCGTTGGTCACGGCCCGCAGCTGCTCGTAGGAGTGGCGCTGGCTGCGGCCGCACACCTGTGCCGGTTCGCCGCATACGAGGCAGCGGCGGCCGGGCAGACCCAATCCCGTGCGGGACAGGGGAACACAGTCCGGGCCGAGCACGTCAATATCCAACAGCCGACCGAAGGAGGAGGCCGCTTCCGCACCAATCATGGCGCGTTTGACCTCGTCGGCAGGGCCACAAACCAGCCGGAAGCCTTCACAGCCGGTTTTCGCAAACCACTGGTCGCTGCGGCGGACAGGCAGGCCCAGATTATGTAGAGTATCGTCCACCAGCTCCATGCCTGCCCGGAAGCCGTCCCGGATGAGGGGGGTGCTTTTCACCGGGCCGGCGATGTTCATGGTGACGCTGACCAAACAGCAGTCCTCATGGCCCTGCAGCCAGTCGCGCTGGCGCGCGGCCCGCAGCTCCCGGGCATCCAGTATCTCGTAACCGGTGACTTCTTCCCCGTGCAGGCGGTGTGAGCCTGTCATGGGATCAGTCCCGCTTGATCTGACGGATCACGTCGATGACGGTACCGTCGCGGTACTCCACAATGCAGGTGATCTTGTCGGTGGTCTCAATGGGCTTGGGCACACCGGTCATGGAGTAGGCCAGGTCACGCAGAGACTCGATGGTGACGGTCTTGATACCGGCGGCATCCAGGTCCTCCTTGAGCATCTGATAGCTTCTGTGCTTGGGGTTCAGGGCGATGCCAGCCTCGGTGACAACCACGGCCACGGAGGAACCGGGGGTGCAGCAGGTAAAGACCTTGTCGACCACGGAGGGGATACGGCCGCGGACGATGGGCAGGGTGACGATGGAGATATCGGCACCGTCGGCCACGTCGGGGCCGCCGCCGATACCGCCCATCATCTCGCCGCTGGAGCCGGTGAGGATGTTGATGTTAAAGTCCACGTCCACTTCCAGAGCGCCCAGAATGCCGAAGTTCAGCTTATCCAGCACGCAGCTCTTGTTGAACATGTTGGCGTACATGGAGTTGTCGATCTCCAGCACGTTGGGGTCCTCGGCGATGGCGCGGGCGGCCACGGCGTCGAAGGACTGGGAGCACAGCATGGTGCGCAGCAGACCGCGGTTGTGCATATCCACGATGGCACCGGTCATGCCGCCCAGAGTGAAGCTGGACTGGATGCCGGCCTGCTCGGTATAGTCGGCCAGGAAGTTGGTGCAGGCCACGGGGATGGCACCGGCGCCGGTCTGGAAGGAGTAACCGTCCTTGAACAGGCGGCTGGCGGCCATGATATCGGCGCAGCGCTGGGCAATGAGCAGGTCGCGGGGGTTCTTGGTCATGCGGGTGGCGCCGGCGCCGATCTTGGCGGGGTCGCCGATCTCGTCCACCTTGACCACGTAGTCCACGTACATCTGGGAGATGGACATGGGTACGCAGGGGTAGGGGACCAGATTGTCGGTGATGACCACTACCTTGTCGGCAGAAGTGGCATCGATGAAGGAGTAGCCCAGAGCGCCGCAGGCATTGGGGCCGATCTGGCCGGTACAGTTGCCGAAGTCGTCGGCAGCGGAGGCGCCGATGAAGGCTACGTCAATGGTCAGGTCGCCGGTCTCGATGGCGTGGGGGCGGGAGCCGTGGGGGCGCAGGATGACAGGCTCGGCCAGCTCCACTTCGCCGTTGACCACCGCGTCACCCAGCTCGCCGCGGATGCCGCTGGCCTGGATGCGGTTGATGGTACCGTCCTTGACGAAGGAGACGATGGAGGGGTTCTTGATGTTGACCACGGCGCTGGGGGCGAAGCGCAGGCCCTTAATGCCCAGCTCGCGGATGACGGTGAGCACCTGGCCGATGATCTTGTCGCCCTCGCGGAAGCTGTGGTGGAAGGAGATGGTCATGCCATCCTTCAGGCCGGTGGCCAGAATGGCCGCCTTCAGGTCGGGCAGGAGCTTGTTCTCGCCCACAGCACGCTTGGAGGGCTTTCTCTTGGAAACGACGGGAGCGTCGGCCTCGATGGTCTCCATGGGGCCGGCGTAAGGCTTAACGACATAGCTGCCGATCTTCTCGGGAATTTCACGTCCTACTGCGTTGATCATTTCAGGTTACCTCCAATCGCGACACCGGCGGCCTCGGCCTGAGCCAGAGTGGTGCGGGCGCGCAGCTCCATGGGCTTGTCGATCATGCTGCCGTCCAGAGTGACAGCGCCCTTCTTCAGACGCTTGCCCTCCTCAACGGCCTCCAGCACGCGCAGAGCGTACTTGATCTCCTTGGCGCTGGGGGTGAAGAAGGAGTTGACGATGTCGATCTGACGGGGGTGGACGCAGGTCTTGCCGTCAAAGCCCAGGTTGCGGGTCAGGGTGGTGTCTTCCTTCAGGCCCTCGGGGTCGTTGATGTCGGAGAAGACGGCATCAATGGCCTCGATACCGGCCTGACGGCAAGCGGTCAGGATGGCGTTGCGGGCATAGAAGATCTCAAGACCGGCCTTGGTACGGGTGGACTTCATGCTTGCGGTGAAGTCCTCGGCACCCAGAGCCAGAGCCTCGATGCGGGGATCGGCGGTGGCGATCTCATAAGCGTTGATCATGCCCAGATAGGACTCGATGTTGCACCAGACCTCGATCTTGCCGGGCTCAAGGCCGGCTTCCTTCTCGATCTCGGTGATGCGCTGGCAGATGCGCACGGCCTCTTCCTTGTACTCCACCTTGGGAATACGGATGGCATCGGGGCGGGCGCGGACGGCGGCCTCCAGATCCTCTTCAATAAACTCGGAGTAGAGCCCGTTGACGCGGATCATGACGTACTTGTTGGCGGGACGGTGATAGCGCACGGTGTTGTAGATCAGCAGGCGGGCGCTGTCCTTCTCGGCCAGGGGGACGGAGTCCTCCATGTCGTAGACGATGCAGTCTTCGTTATAGAAGGCGGCCTGGATCATGTTGATGGGGGTGGCACCGCTGGCATACAGAGAGGTGCGCTTGAGCTTCGTTGTGGCCATGATCAGTCTTCCCCCTTCCAGTTGAACTTGCTTTCGGTGGCGCGGCAGCAGGCGGCCTGCAGACGGGACCGGATGACCCAGTCAAAGGCGCCCTTATCTACCAGGCTGACCACCGCGTCGGTGATCTCAAACTCGGCCAGAACGGCACGGGTGGTTTCAAGGATGGAATCGCCGAACTGGGCCTTGGCGATGCTCTGCAGCTGGATGTCCAGACCATTTCCGGGGTTGGGGAAAATGCTTACCTGGATGTCGCTGGATTCCAGCGTTCCTGCAACTGCGGGCTGTTTTACGATCATTGATTAACACTCCCTTTTACAGCTTTCTTGTATATTTCGATTCACGCAGGTTGCCCTGCGAAGGATCACTTGGTTTGGCGCAGCGAATGGATGATCTCCCGACCCTCCTCCGAGCGAAGAAACTCGGTGGTGACGGGGGGTAGCAACTCGCCCAGCTCCTCCGGGGAGCTGCCCTGAGACAAAAGGGCACGCACGCGGGAGGCGCTGATGGCCTGTTCGCCGCTTTCGATGCGGGGGATCTCCACCAGACGGATACCGTATTGGGGCAGAACGGTCTGCATGGAGCGGTTATACTGGTCGGTCAGGCCGCAGTTGGGCTCGGTACCCACAAAGCGCAGGGTGATATTCAGTGCCGGGGCGATGGCCCGGGCAAAGACCTGAGCGTCCAGCTCAGTCTGCATGACCGCCGCGTCGTCGGTTTCCTTCAGGAAGTAGCGGGGGAAGGTGGCCTGAGAAATGATGTACGGGCCGCCGGGGTGGACCCGGACGTTGGCAAGGTCGCTTGTGCCCTGCTCCACCAGCGCAAGGCGGTGGGCAAAGGGGAACACGGACCGGTCTTCTTCCACCACGAACACGTGCAGCACGTCGCATTGGGCGGCGGCCTGCTCCACCAGATAGCGGTGACCCTTTGTGAAGGGGTTGGCGTTCATCACGATGGCGCCGATGATCTTGCCGGCGTCGTCGCTCTGGCGGAAGGCGGCGGCAAATCGGGCGGCACCTCCGGGGATGCGTTCCAGCAGGCCCACCTGCTCCGTTTGAGCCACGCAGCTGAAGCCGCAGTTTTCAAACAGGGGAACGTTGTGCGTCCGGGTGACCACCATGGGGTTGAAGCAGCCCTGCTGCATGCAGTATGTAGTCAGGTCGTTGACCAGACGGCCGAGGGCATTGCAGCCGCGCAGATCCTCGTTGACGGCGAAGCACTTGAGCAGCCTGCCGTTGCTGGCGCCGCAGGCCACGATCTCGTCCTCGTCATTGACCAGGGCGGTGGCATAGGTCAGGTCATCCTCGGGGTGCAGGTGGTGGCGCTCCAGAAAGGCCAGCAGCTCTGCCTTTTCCCGGGGGATGGTCAGCAGGATGTCCCTGCGCTGCAGGTTGGTTTCCATATCCACTTCCGCACCCCTCCCGGTTGAACAAGACATAAGGAAAAACTGTGGCAGAATCGTGTGATTTTGTCCTGCGGGCATAATCAGACATTCTAACCCATACTAAGGATAACCTACCTATAATAAAACCAGAAAACCATTGAAAAGTAAAGAGGTTTTGTTTTAATGCCAACATAAGGGAAATCTTATCTTGGTCTTGACAGCGAAAGGAGCTCTGTGCTACCATAAAACAAGATAATGTGGGCCTTGTGTGGGAAAACAAGGGGATAAGGTCTATATCATGTGGAGGGAGGCACAGAAATGAATCTGGTCCAGCTGGAACGCATCGTATTTATCGCCAACGTCGGCAGCATCACGGAGGCGGCAAAGCAGCTGTATATCTCTCAGTCTGCCCTGAGCCAGATGGTCAGCGCGGTGGAGGCGGAGATCGGAACCCCCATCTTCGACCGGCGGGTCAAACCCTTGCGGCTGACCAAGTCGGGAGAGTGCTATGTTACCATGGCCCGGTACATCATGAACGTGCACTCCACCATGCTCAATGAGATCGTCAACATCAAAAGCGGTGCCATCGGCGAGATCCGTCTGGGCATTTCCGCCCGACGGGCCAATACTGTGATGCCCGACATCCTCAAGGAGCTGTCGGTGGAATTCCCCCACATCTCTATACGCCTGTACCTGCTGGACCCTACCGAGTTTGAAGCCTATATCCTGCGCGGCGAGCTGGACATCGCCCTTGGCTCCCTGCCACCCAACGACCCCAACGTGGGCTGCTTTGTGCTCAACGATGAGAAATACTGCCTTGTGGTGCCCACCAGCTCCCCTGTGGGGCAAAGATTGGAGGCGCTGAGGGACCCAAAGGCCCCCTGGGCGCCCATCTCCCTGAGCCAGGTGGGCGAGGAGCGGTTTATTGCCACGCCGCCCAATACCCCCACCCGGGACGTGCTCAACTCCATGTTTGAAGAGGCCCGCATCCATCCAAAGGTCTCTCTTGTGGTGCCCAGCAACAACACCGCGCTGGACTACGTGAAGGGCGGTCTGGGCGTGGCGGTGCTGCCTCAGGATTTTGAAAATGGCAAGCAGCTGCCTTTCCGCACCGGTGAACTGTCCCTGTTCAACATCGACAGCAAATACGTGCTGCGCAACTTTTATCTACTTTATGACACCTCTGTGGTGGTGTCTCCCCCCCATCGTTTCCTTATCAACCGGGTGCTGGAGCGGTATGGGTCACAGGAGCGGGCATTGCCGGAGCTTTGATTTTAGACAGGAAAAGGCCCTGAAAACCAACGGTTTTCAGGGCCTTTTGGCACGCCCGAAGGAATTCGAATCCCCGACCTTCCGCTTAGGAGGCGGACGCTCTATCCTGCTGAGCTACGGGCGCATATAAAATTGTGCATTTTTGGCGGGGCGGACGCTCAGCCGAAAGCCGAGGCTTTCGGCACTAACTCCCGCTATGTTCGCAAGCTCACGGAGCGGGAGTAAGTATCCTGCTGAGCTACGGGCGCATATGGCCTTGGACAACTCATTTTACCCTATAAAAAATGGCCTGTCAATGAAATTGACAGGCCATTAAAAACTTGGAGTTACCGCTCCGGGCGCAACACATTTTCCGAGATCTCGCTCAGGGCATGGGAGGCCTCCATGTCAAATTCATGAGTTCGGGCCAAATCGCCCAGAGACAGCATGCCCACCAACTTGCCGCCTTCCACCACGGGCAGGCGGCGGATCTGCCGGGTGGCCATGATCTGGGTGGCCTGACGGCAGTCGTCCTCCGGCCCCACAGTATAGCAGCCCCGGGTCATGACCTCCCGCACCGGGGTCTGGGCGGGATCCTCCTCCGCGGCCACGCACCGCAGCACGATGTCCCGATCGGTGACAATGCCTCGCAGCCGCCCGTCGCTGGTGCACACAGGCAGGGAGCCCACGTTGTGCCGGCTGAGCAGCCGGGCGGCCAACGCGGAGCTGTCGGTGGTGGAGAGGGTGACTACGTGAGGATTCATCAATTCGCGGACTTTCATTATGAATACCAGCCTTTCCTGTTTTTTGCATTTGTTCATACTATGCCCGGAAAGGCGGGCGGTTAATCCGCGTTTATTTCAGCATGTCCCGGGGGGTCATGCCGAACTGGGTGCGGAAGGCCCGCTGGAAGGTGGAATAGTCCTGAAAGCCGCATCGGGCACAGGCGTTTTGGGCAGACACTCCGCTGCGCAGCAGGTCGGCGGCGGCCAGCAGCCGCTTCTGGGTAATATAACGGTGAACGGAACAGCCCGTCAGTTCTTTGAACCGGCGCATGAAGTGGTATTTGCTGGTATATACCTGCCCGGCCAGCGTGTCCACGCTCAGGTCCTCGGACAGGTGATCGTTGATGTAGGACAGGGCCCGTTCGATTTTAGGGTCATTGCGGCTGGCGGACTTGTCCCGGTGGGTATGGTCCTTGACCATCTCCCGGTTCAGGTGGATGAGCAGCTGTAAAAAGCAGGTGCGGGCCAGCAGCGTTCCGGCAAAGCCGGCCTCGGCAAGGGCCTGCTCCAAATTGGAAAGCAGGGCCTGAAGCTGTTGACGCTGTGCGCCCGACCGGCGCATCAGCGCAAACTGCCGCTGCCGGGCCAGCCGGAAGCAGGCCGTCAGGTCGCCGTCCTTTGCGCTCTGGGAGCGGATAAAACCCGGGTCCAGATAGATGACTACCCGCTCATAGGGGTCGTTGGGGTCGATGACCGGCTTGTGGATCAGGTGGTGGCTGACCAAAAGCACATCCCACGGCTCCAGAAAATAGGAGCGGCCCTCCACGATATAGCTGGCCGTACCGGACAGGAAAATGACGATTTTGTCAAATTCGTGGTAGTGGTATTCCATCTCCTCCACACCCACGTCCCGCAGGTGAAACAGGCGAAAATCCTCGTGCAGATAGCCTTTTTTACGGAAATTTGCGTTCTCAGTCATGCGCCCTCACCTCTATTATAAAAATACCGCACTTTTTGCAATATGTAAAGCAATTTCTGCGTTGTAGATTGAAAAAACTTTCGATATACTGAATACAGAACAAAATAGGCCCGTGCGGCCATGCCGCAGGAAGCAGGAGGTAACATCCATGAAAAATGAATGCTATTACGACGAGTTTGACCGCAAGGAAAATCTGGCCTTTGACTCCAAGGTGGTGCACGGCGGCATGGGCTGCGACCCCATCACCGGGGCGGTGAGCTTTCCCATCTTCCAGACAGCCACCTTCCGCCACCGGGCCTTTGGCATCTCCACGGGCTATGACTATACCCGGGTGCAGAACCCCACCCGGCAGGAGCTGGAGCGCACCATGGCCATTCTGGAGAATGGTCTGGAGGGCTTTGCTTTTTCCAGTGGCCAGGCGGCCAATATGGCGTTGTTTACCTGGCTGCCCAACAACAGCCATGTGATCCTGTCCGACGACATTTACGGCGGCACCTTCCGCATCTGTGACGAGATCTTCTCCAAGTTCGGCTGCACCTTCTCCTGGGTGGACCTGTCCGATCTGGAGGCGGTGCGCGCCGCCATCAAGCCCGAGACCAAGATGATCTATGCCGAGACACCCACCAACCCCATGATGAAGGTGGCGGACATTGCGGCGCTGGCTGAGATCGCCCACTCCATCGGTGCGCTGATGGTGGTGGACAACACCTTTATGACTCCCTATTTCCAGCGCCCGCTGGACCACGGTGCGGACGTGGTGGTCCACAGCGGCACCAAGTATCTGGGCGGCCACAACGATACCATTGCCGGTATCGCCGTGGTCAAGAGTCAGGAGATGGCCGACTTCTTCCATGCCCAGCTCAAGTCACACGGCAACGGCCTTGCCCCCATGGACTGCTGGCTGCTGCTGCGGGGCATCAAGACACTGGCCCTGCGCATGGAGCGGCACAACGAAAATGCCATGCAGGTGGCCCACTGGCTGAGAAACCACCCCAAGGTGAAGAAGGTCTATTTCACCGGCTTTGAGGACCACAAGGACTATGCCATCATGACCAAGCAGACCACCGGCTTCTCCGGCATGATCTCCTTTGAGCTGGACTGTCTGGAGACGGCCATGAACCTGCTCAGCCGGGTGAAGATGATCCTGTTTGCCGAGAGCCTGGGCGGTGTGGAGACGCTGGTCACCTATCCCATGACCCAGACTCACGAGTCCATTCCTGCCGACGTGCGGGAGAAGCTGGGCATCAACGAGCGCTTTATCCGCATCTCTATCGGCATTGAGAATGTGAACGACATCATTGCCGATCTCGAGCAGGCGCTGAGCGACTGAGCCGTCGTGAGCCGCGCGTCGGGAGCAGGCGAAGCGTGACAAGATTGCATAAGGGGAAAGGCGCATGGACTTGAAATTTACCAAAATGCAGGCCTACGGCAACGACTATGTGTATATCAATGCCGTGGACCAGAAGATCGACGACCCCAACGCCCTGGCCCGCCGGGTCAGCGAGCGGCACTTCGGTATCGGTTCGGACGGACTGGTGCTGGTGTGCCCCTCGGAGCGTGGGGAGTTCCGCATGCGCATGTTCAACCCCGACGGCACCGAGGGAGAGATGTGCGGCAATGCCCTGCGCTCCCTGTCCAAGTACGTCTACGATCATGGCATGACGGACAAGACCGAGTTTGAGATCGAGACGCTGGGCGGCATGCAGCACATCTGGCTGGATGTGAAGGACGGCAAGGCAGTCAACATCACCGCCGACATCGGCCAGCCCCGGCTGGACACCAAAATCATTCCGGTCAACACCGACCTGCCGGAGTTTATCGACCAGCCGGTGGACATTTTGGACCGCACATTCCATATTACCGCCGTGTCCTGGGGCAACCCTCACTGCGTCATGTTCATCGAAGATACTGCTTCTTTTGACGTGGCCAAATACGGCCCGGTCATTGAGCATCACACCGCCCTGTTTCCCAACAAGACCAACGTGACCTTTGCCCAGGTGGTTTCCCGGGACTATATTAAGATCCGGGAGTGGGAGCGAGGCACAGGAGAGACCATCGGCTGCGGCACGGGCTGCTGTACCGCCGCGGTGGCGGCGGCCCTGCTGGGCTACTGCGACCGAAAGGTGACGGTGGAGCAGATCGGCGGCAACCTGTACGTAGATTGGCGGCAGGAGGACGGCCGTGTGCGCATGACCGGCCCGTCCCACACCGTGTTTGAGGGAGTTTTGTTTGATGAGACTTGACAAGCTGCTGGAAAAACTGGATTACATATTGGATGCGGGCGACCTCCATGTGGAGGTCGCTTCGCTGGAATATGACTCCCGCAAGGTGGGCAAGGGAAGCCTGTTCGTCTGTCTGACGGGCTTTCGCACCGATGGGCATGCGTACATTGATGCCGCCGTGCAGGCGGGCGCCGTGGCCCTTGTGGTGGAGCGGGAGGTGAATGCGCCCGAGGGAGTGGCCGTCATCCGTGTCAAGGACAGCCGGTATGCGCTGGCCCTGCTGGCCGCGGCATGGTTTGACCACCCGGCTGAAAAGATGATCGTCATCGGACTGACCGGTACCAAGGGCAAGACCACCACCGCCCACATGGTCAAATCCATTCTGGAGGCGGCGGGACACAAGGTGGGCATGATCGGCACAGTAGGCGCGGTCATCGGCAGTGAGCTGCTCAAGACCAAAAACACCACCCCCGAGTCCTATGAGCTGCATTCCTTGTTTGCCCGGATGGTGGAGGAGGGCTGCACCCATGTGGTCATGGAGGCATCCTCTCAGGGCTTCAAGCTCCACCGTACGGCGGGTATTTTGTTTGATGTGGGTGTGTTCCTGAACCTGTCCCCCGACCACATCGGGGATGGAGAGCATGCCAGCTTTGAGGAATATCGGGACTGCAAGAGCATGCTCTTTAACCAGAGCAAAAAGGGCCTTGTGAATGTGGATGACCAGCATTGGCAGGCGGTCACCGCAAAAGCGGACTGCCCCCTGACCACCATGTCCATGGCCGGCACAGCCGACTACATGGCAGGGAGCGTGAAGGAACTGCGCAGAAAGGGCTTTCTGGGCAGCGAGTTTACTCTGTCCGGGGCGCTGGAGGGTGTGTTCCTGCTGAATATGCCCGGCAGTTTTAATGTGGCCAATGCTCTTGCCGCCCTTGCTGCCGCCCACATGGTGGGGGTGGCAGCGCCTGCCATTGCAAAGGGACTGGAGTCGGTGTATGTAAAGGGCCGTACCCAGGTGCTGGACACGCCCGGCCACTATACTCTGCTGATTGACTATGCCCACAATGCCGTCAGCATGGAGAACCTGCTGACCATGCTTCGGTCCTACAACCCCGGACGGCTCATCTGTCTGTTCGGCGGCGGCGGAAACCGGGCCCGCGCCCGGCGCTGGGATATGGGGGAGATCAGCGGAAAGTATGCCGACCTGACGGTGCTCACCATGGACAATCCCCGGGACGAGGAAGTGGAGTCCATCAACGAGGACATTAAGACCGGCCTTGCCAAGCACGACGGCAAGTACATCTCCATCCCCGACCGGGGCGATGCCATCCGCTGGGTCATGGACAATGCCAAGGACGGCGACATCATCGCTCTGATCGGCAAGGGCCATGAGGAGTATCAGGAGATCAAGGGTGTCAAGCACTTCTTCTCTGAGGAGCAGGTGGTGCGGGAGCATCTTGCTAAGTAAAGGGCATAGAAAAGGAGCGCATCCATATGGATGCGCTCCTTTTTGTTTTGGTCAGCGTTCCTCGCGGAAGTAGTTCAGACCCAGTGCAGCAGGCAGGCCGGAACCTTCGCGCTTGCGCACGGAGGTGACCACCAGCACGATGGCGGTGATGATGAAGGGCAGAGCCTGATACAGCTGGGTGGGGACGGCGGCCAGCCAGCCCAGTGTCTCCGGGAAGGCCACCGCAAGGCTGGAGCCGGATACGCGCAGGGTGTTGAAAAAGCCGAACACGAAGGTGCCCAGAATGGCCATGATGGGATTCCAGTTGGCGAAGATGACCAGCGCCACGGCGATCCAGCCGTAGCCGTTGATCCAGCAGGCGCTGGAGAAGGAGCCGGACATGTTCAGGCCCATGTAGTAGCCACCAATGCCCATGATGCCGCAGCCAAGGCAGATGTGCAGATACTTGGTGCGCTTGACATTGATACCTACGCTGTCGGCAGAGCCGGGGTTTTCGCCCACAGCACGCAGGCGCAGACCGGGGGTGGTTCGGTTCAGGTAGTACCACATGCACAGGGCGATGACGATGCCCAGATAGACCAGAATGTTGTGAGAGAACAGGCCCTTGCCCACCACGGGGATCTGGGACAGGCCGGGGATGGCGATGTCGGCAAAGCCGTTTTTGATGCTGGAGTAGTCGCTCATAATAGGCCAGCGCACGGCCTTGATGGCATTGCCCACAAAGAAATACATGCCAAGACCAAAGGTGGTCAGGGTCAGGCCGGTGATATTCTGGTTGGCCTGCAGGCTGACGGTGAGGGCGGCGAACAGCAGGCCCATCAGCGCGCCCATGGCGAAGGCGGTAAGGATGCCCACCAGCATGCTGTTGGTGTAACAGCCCACGATGTAGCCGAAGATGGCACCCACGGCCATAATGCCTTCCACACCCAGATTCAGACTGCCGGACTTTTCCACCACGATCTCGCCCACGGTGCCGTAAAGCAGGGGGATGTTATAGACCACAATGTTGTGGATAAAGGTGGTAATGACACCCAGCTTATCCATTTCCATTACTGTTTGCCCCCCTTCTTGTTGCGTACCACACGGAAGCGGATGAAGAATTCCGCCGTGAACACCAGAAACAGGATCACGCCCTGCAGCATATTGGCGAAGCTGGAATCCACCTTGGAGAAGGTGGCGGCAGCGGCCACAGAGCCGTAGTGCAGCATGGAGATCAGGGCGGACACCACAAAGATCACGGCGGTGTTCAGCTGGGAAAGCCATGCCACGATGATGCCCGTCCAGCCCACATCGTCGGTGATGGCGGTGGACAGCACACCGGCGGTGCCAACCTTGAAGGCGGCGGCCAGACCGATGAGACAGGCGGACAGGAACACGGTGCGAAGGACAATGGCATTCACTTTCATGCCCGCATAATGGGCGGTGCCGGCACTGTCGCCAACCACGCTGATCTCATAACCATGCTTGGTGTACTTCAGATAGACGAAAACCAGCGTGCCCACAAGGAAGGTGAGGATCACGCAAATGTTCAGACCGAATTTGCCGAACATGATCTTGGGGAAGGAGGCAAGGTCGGCGAAGCTCTGGAACACAGGGCGGGCGGACTGTTCCTGCAGGAAGAAGTTCCAGTCGGCCTTGCGGTCGCCCAGAAACATCAGCACATACAGAGCCACGTAGTTGAGCATCAGGGTCATCAGTGTCTCGTTGGTGCCGAATTTGACCTTGAGCACCGCGACGAACGCGCCGTAGATGCCGGCGGCCAGCATGGCGGCCAGACACATGAGGATCAGGGTGATGGCGCTTGGCAGGACGGGGCCCAGCTTCAGGGCCACCGTAGCCGCGGCGATAGAGCCCATAATGAATTGGCCTTCGCCGCCGATGTTCCAAAAGCGCATCTTAAAGGCCAGAGACAGTGCCACCGAGGTCAGGGCAAGGGGGACAAAGACCTTCAGGTAGTTTTCAAAGGCCTTATAGGCGATCTTGTTGCCGACCATGCCCATGGTGAACATGCGACTGTAATAGGCCAGCGGGTCCACGCCCATGGCCAGCAGGAGCACACCGCCCAGTACAAGGGCGGCCAGCACGGCGATCACATATAAAAGGGCCTTTTTCCACAGGGGGCAGGAGTCTCGCTTTACGATATGAAAGCCCATGTCAGTTCTCCCCCTCCTCTTGCGCTGATTTCAGCTGTTCTTCCGTAATGTTGGTATCCCGGGCGATGCCGGCGGGCTTGTCCTCGTACTTGTCGGTCAGGTCCAGCGCGCCCGTCATCATCAGACCCAGTTCTTCCTTGGTGGTCTTGTGGGCATGGACCACACCCATGACCCGGCCGTGACACAGCACCATGATCTTATCGCACAGGGCCAGCATCACGTCCAGGTCCTCGCCCACGAACAGGATTCCTACACCGTCCTGCTTCTGCTGGTTGAGGATGTCGTAGATGGCATAGGAGGAGTTGATGTCCAGTCCCCGCACAGGATAGGCGGTGACGATGACGTTGGGGCCGGCCTTGATCTCCCGGCCCAGCAGGACCTTCTGCACGTTGCCGCCGGACAGTCTGCGCACCGGGGTCTCGGTGGAGGGGGTGACCACCTCCAGCTCCTCAATGACCCGCTGGGCGTCCTCCCGACCGGACTTGCGGTCCACAAAGGGGCCCTTGGGGGCGGCATAATTCTTCAGGATCATATTGTCCGTAATGGACAGAGAGGGGGCAAGGCCCATGCCCAGCCTGTCCTCCGGGATGAAGGACATGGAGATGCCCTTTTCCAGAATAGCCTTGGGGGGCAGGCCCACAATGTTGTCGCCCTTGTGGATCATCAGGCCCGACTGGATGGGGCGCAGGCCGGCGATGGCCTCGCACAGCTCCTTCTGACCACAGCCGGCGATGCCGGCAACACCAAGGATCTCGCCGCCGCGGATGTAGAAGTTTACCTTGTCAATAGCCACGGCGCCCTCGTCGTTTTTAATGGTCAGGTCCCGGATCTCCAGCAGGGGGCGGGTCTTTTCCACCACGGGCCGGTCAATGTTCAGGTCGATCTTGCGGCCCACCATCCACTCGGTCAGCTCCTGCTCGTTGGTTTCGGCAGTGTTGACGGTGGTGATATACTCGCCCTTGCGCAGAATGGCCACACGGTCGGAGATGTCCATGACCTCGTTGAGCTTGTGGGTGATGATGATGATGGAGTGGCCCTCCTCCTTCATGCGGCGCAGGACGGCGAACAGCTTGTCGATCTCCTGCACGGTGAGCACGGCGGTGGGCTCGTCCAGAATGATGACCTTGGCGCCGTAGTACAGCACCTTGATGATCTCCAGCGTCTGCTTTTCCGACACGGACATGTTACGGACCTTTTTCCGGGGGTCAAGGTCGAAACCGAACTTTTTGGCCATGGCCTCGATCTCATCGTAACGATCGCCCTTCAGGGCGAAGCCGGACTTCTCCCGGCCCATCCAGATGTTGTCGGCGGCGGAGAACACGTCCACCAGCTTGAAGTGCTGGTGGACCATGCCGATGCCCAGCTTTTTGGAGTCCTCCGGGGAGCTGATGGTCACCGGCTTGCCGTCCACAAGGATCTGGCCGGCATCCGGGGCATAGATGCCCGAGAGCATGTTCATCAACGTGGTCTTGCCCGAGCCGTTTTCACCCAGCAGGGACAGGATCTCGCCCTGGCGCAGATTCAGGTTGATGTTGTTGTTTGCCACCACACTGCCAAAGGTTTTGGTGATGCCCCGCATCTCAATGGCATACTGTTCCGGCATATGGATCACATCCTTTTTGCAAGATGGGATAAAAGACACGAGATAGAAGACAAGGGCTTGTCCGCTATCTCCTGTCTCTTATAGCAAACCCCGGGCCGGCCGCGAGGGTCGGCCCGGGGTCACGGGTCTTATGCAGGAGAGTGTAACTTACACTTCCTCAACGCCGGCCACCAGATAGTTCATGGTGCCGGTGATCACGCCGTCCTCAACAGAGGGACCGCCGGCAGCAACGATCTCGTTGCCGGCATTGTCCACCAGAGCGGCGTCAGCGGAGGTGACGGTGCCGTCAGCAGCGATAGACAGCTTCACGCCGGAGAACACGTCCCACTCGCCGTTGACGATCATGGCCTTGACAGCCTCGATAGCCTTGTCGGTGTTGGCGGCGCAGTTCTCGGTCAGGGGGGAGGCGTCAACAAAGCCTTCCTTCAGACCGCCGTAGTAAGCGGAGCCACCCATCTTCTCAACGAACTTGGAGGCATCGCCGGCGCAGTCCATGGCGGCCTGCATGGCGGTGGCATAGTACACATTCCAGTTCCAGATGGCGGCGGTCAGGTGAGCGGCGGGAGCGTCAGCGGTCATGTCGGAGTTGTAGCCGCAGCCGAACACGCCGGCGTTCTGAGCGGCGATCTGGGGCTGAGCGGAGTCACAGTGCTGGGAGATGACACCGCAGTTGAAGGTGTTGATCAGCTCCTCGGCATAGGCCTTCTCGTTGACCTCGTCAGCCCAGGCGCCCAGGTTCTTCACGTAGACCTTGGCGTTGGGGTTGGCGGCCTGCACACCCAGAGCGAAGCCGTTGATACCGGAAGCGGTCTCGGCATAAGCGGTGGTGTAGGCGGCGACATAGCCCACGTTGTTGTTGCCGGTCTCCAGGCTCTTCAGACCGGCGGCGATGCCGGCCAGGTAGCGGGCCTGATAGGCACGGCCGAAGTAGTTGTTGAAGTTGGTCTCGTTGCTCTTGTAGCCGGTGCCGTGAGAGAAGATGACATCGGGATACAGGCCGGCGGCCTCTTCCATGGCGTCGATGTAGCCGAAGGAGATGCCGAAGATGATGTCGGCACCCTGACCAACCAGAGTGTCAACGGCGGCCAGAACCTGCTGCTTGTCCTCGGGGACCTCGTCCACGATGACCAGCTGGGTCTCGGGATTCAGGCCCAGATCCTTCATGCCGCCCACGATACCGCTGTGATGGGCAAAGGTGTAGCCGGCGGTGTCGTTCTTGCTGTTGATGTAGATGGCACCGACCTTCAGCTCAGCAACCTCGGGCTGAGAGGCGGAACCGCTGGTGGAAGGGGCCTCGTTGCCGCAGGCAGCCAGGGACAGGGTCATAGCCAGAGCCATGACCAGCGCGAGAAACTTCTTCATGTTGGAACGTCCTCCTTAGTGATTTGTTTCACTTTATTTATTAAAAATGGCGCACCATTTCTAATCCACAAATGTAATGCCGTCCGTCTCGCTCATGGCAGATACACGGGCCAGCGACTCTACCCGCATGCCTTCCCCGCGCAGGTTGTCTCCGCCGGGCTGGAAGGCTTTTTCGATGACGATGCCCGCGCCCACAAGCTCGGCCCCGGAATCGCGCACCAGCTTGGCAAGGCCGCGCAGGGCCTCTCCATTGGCGAGAAAGTCGTCAATGAGCAGGATCTTGTCGCCAGGGTTGAGGTATTCCTTGGACACCACCACATCGTACACCTTGCCGTGGGTAAATGACTCCACCTTGGCGGTGTAGACGTCGGGGGAGATGTTCCGGGACTGGGACTTCTTGGCGAAGACCACCGGACAATGGAAGTGCCGGGCGGCCAGGCAGGCGATGCCGATGCCGGAGGCCTCGATGGTCAGGATTTTGTTGATTTCGCAGTCGGCAAAGCGACGCTTGAACTCCGCGCCAATGGCATCGAACAAGTCCACATCCATCTGGTGGTTGAGAAAGCTGTCCACCTTGAGCACCTCGGTGCCCCGGATCTTGCCATCCTTGCGGATGCGTTCCTTGAGCAGTTCCATCCGGCTACCCTCCCTCAGAAAAATACAGGTCCATTTTACTCCAAAAAACAAAGGACTGCAACGGATTTTGGAAAATTTTGCGGGAATTTTCAGGATAGTGTTTTTTTCTTCAGCGGGGTGCGCCGTCCGTTGGGGTGCTGGATGACGGTGTTGTCCAGCTGGGCGCGCAGATTGCCGGTGACGGAGTCGATATATTCCCGGCGCAAAGCGTCGCGCTCGACAGTTTCCTCCGGGGTCAGGCCCTCGGTCTTGGCCTTGCGGGCCAGCGCATTGATGCGGTCGATTTTTTCCTGTGTCATAAACAAACTCCTTAAATGTAACGTTCCAGCACCAGCATGATGCGGCCCTTGCGGGACTGGCCCAGCACTTCTTTTACCACGCACTTACCAAGGCCCCGGCAGGTGAGCACATCCCCCTCGGCCACGGACTTGTCCGCCTTAAGGCACTCTCGGTGGTTGACCATGACCCGGCCGGCACTGATCAGGTCGGCGGCTTTGCCTCGAGAGGTGGAAAAGCCGCTGGACAGCACTGCGTCCAAACGCAGGGTGGCTACGGTGTCCCGGATGGTGCGAATTTCGGGTGGCTTGACTTCCAGCCCGGTCAGGGGGAGCTGCTGTAATTTCAGCTTCCAGCGCCCGGCGCTCTCCCACTGGGACAGGAGGATGGGGGCGGCATCGGCCAGACACAGCACGTCACAGCCGCCCTCGGTCAGCAGAATGTCGCCCAGCTTTTCCCGGGTGATGCCAAGACCCATCAAGGAGCCCAGAATGTCCCGGTGGGTCAGGGAGGCATCCCTTGGGAAGGTGGCCCGCAGGGCGGTGACAGGCAGATCCGGGGCGGCAAGGAAATCCTCCGCTTCCTGCCAGTCGGGCAGGAAGACGCACACCTGACGCTCTGCCTCATCGAAGCCGCCGAAAAAGAAATGACGGGGGTGACCCCACGCGTTGAGCAGGTCGGTGACGCAGGCCTGTTCTGCGGGGGAGAGAAAGGGGGTGTGAGTGGGGATGGAGCGGGTTTGGGCCAGCTCCAGCTTGTCCAGCGTCCGGGCCAGAAGCATCCGCTCCTCGCCGCTGTGGGCGCATTTGTTCAAAAGCTCCGTCTTGGTCATGGTCTTCCCCCTTTTGTGTGGTTTTAGTATACCCATCTGTGAAGGTGATGTCAATTCAACACAAACAACAGCACTCCCGGCACAAACCGGGAGTGCTGGAAAGCAATGCTGAAGTTACTTGTGATAGAGCTTGTTGGTCTGGTACTGGGGCTCGCAGGTGAGCAAAAGGCCCAGCTTCTTGTAGGTCACGCTGTCCGCGGGGGAGAGCATCACCGAGCAATGGGCTTGACAGCCCTTGAGCTGGTCCAGATGCTCCAGCGCTTTCTGCGCCAGCGGGTCGGTGTTGGCGGAGGTGGCCAGAGCGATCAGCACTTCGTCGCTGTGCAGGCGGGGGTTGGCCGAGCCCAGATGGTGCACCTTCAGGGTCTGGATGGGCTGGATGGCCGACTGAGAGATCAAGTGCACCTCGTGGTCGATGCCGGCCAGTTCTTTCAAAGCATTGAGCAGGGCGGCGGCGGAGCAGCCCATGAGCTCGGAGGTCTTGCCGTCCACCACCACACCGTTGGGCAACTGGATGGCCATGGCCGGCTCGCCGGTCTCCTCGGCGGCGGTCAGGGCGGCGGGGACACAGACGCGGTCGGTCAGCTTCAGGTCCATCTGGCTCATCAGGGTCTGAAGCTTGTCCACCTCCACCGAGCAGTTCAGTCCCTGTCGGCGACTGCACAGGGCGGAGAAGTAACGGCGGATGATCTCCTGGCGGGAGGCCTCCCGGCATACCTCGTCGTCCACGATGCAGTTGCCTGCCATGTTCACACCCATGTCCGTGGGGGATTTGTAAGGACAGGAGCCCATGATCTGACGGAAGGTAGCGGCCAGAACGGGGAAGATCTCCACGTCCCGGTTATAGTTCACCGTGGTCTGGCCGTAGGCCTCCAGATGGAAGGGGTCGATCATGTTCACGTCGTTCAGGTCGGCGGTGGCCGCTTCATAGGCCAGATTGACAGGATGCTTCAGGGGCAGGTTCCAGATGGGGAAGGTCTCGAACTTGGCATAGCCGGCGGCGATGCCCCGCTTGTGCTCGTGATAGAGCTGGGAAAGGCAGGTAGCCATTTTGCCGCTGCCCGGGCCGGGAGCGGTGACCACCACCAGAGGTCGGGTGGTCTGGATATAGTCGTTGATGCCAAAGCCGTCGTCGCTGACGATGCGGGCGATGTCGTTGGGGTAGCCGGGGATGGGGTAGTGGCGGTATGTCTTGATGCCCAGACTGTTGAGCCGGGACTCGAAGGCCTGCGCCGCGCTCTGGCCCGCCCAGCGGGTGAGCACCACGCTGCCCACGTACAGGCCGATGCCACGGAAGGAGTCGATGAGACGCAGGATCTCCAAATCATAGGTGATGCCCAGATCGCCGCGCACCTTGTTCTTTTCGATGTCGGCGGCATTGATGGCAATGACGATCTCGGCCTGATCGGCCAGCTGGATCAGCATCTTCACCTTGCTGTCCGGCTGGAAGCCGGGCAGTACACGGGAGGCGTGGAAATCGTCAAATAGCTTTCCGCCAAACTCCAGATACAGCTTGCCGCCGAACTGGTCGATGCGCTGACGGATGTGCTCCGACTGCATACGCAGATATTTATCGTTATCAAAACCGATCTTGCCCACGGCCCTCATCCTTCCTTTCCACAAGAAAACTCATTGTATATTTTACAATTCTGTCCCCGCTTCGTCAAGGCGAAACCGACAGTTTTTGGCATAAAAAACTCCCCCGTTACGGGGGAGTTGGCTTATTCGACTTCCAGCGCGCGGAAAGCGCAGGCGGGCAGCAGGTCGGACAGGGCCACCAGCTCCGGGGAGAATCCGCCGGTGTAGTCGTGTCGTGCTGTATGAACGGGCAGATGAGCGTCTTTTTTGGCAAGGGGCAGGGCCACAATGGTGCGGATGCCGCCGGTGCGCTCCATCATCAGGGCTCCTTCGTGCAGGGCCACGATGCACTGGGCCAGGATCAGGCCGGTGCCCGCGCCTTCGCCGGGCTGGGGGATGCGGTCCTCGCCGGCGGTGCCGGACAGAAGCTGAGGCAAGGGCCGTCCGTCGTCCTTGCCGGGGCCGGACAGGGTCAGAACGGCCCGCTGGCCCTGTTTGGCCAGCGTCAGCGTGATCTGCGCACCCTTGCCTGCGGCCCGGGCGGCATTGACCAGCAGCTCCAGCAGCAGCTTTTGTAAAAGCTCGCCGTCTGCGTTGACCAGCAGAGAGGTCAGGGGGCTGTCAAAGCGCAGGGCAACACCTGCCTGCTCCAGCAGGAAGGTGCAGGCGGCGGTGATCTCCCGGCAAAGACCGGCCAGATCCAGCGTTACTGGGGCAAACTGGAAGCCGCCGGACTCCAGATCGCGCAGCAGATCCAGCTGGTCGGTCAGCCGCAGCATCTGGCACAGGGTGCGGTTCATATCCGCCAGCCGGTCCCGGCATGCGTTCTGTTCCGGGACGGAGCGGTCCATCAGCTGTACGTTAAGCAGCAGCTGGGCCATCTGCTCCCGCAAGCGGCGGACTGTGCCGTCCAGCTGGCTGCGGGACATGCCCTCCAGCCGGGCGGCATGGAGCAGGTACAGCGTACCCTCCCCAACAGGGGAGGCGGTGAAGTGAAAGCTTTGTCCTCCGGCCAGCAGAATGCCCGCACCGTTGGGCTGTGAGGGCAGGGCGGCGGGCAGGGGCGCACCCTCCGCCAGATCGGGAAACAGGGCGGCGGCGGCAGGGTTAAAACAGACGGTCCGACCCCGGACCGCGATGAGGGCGGGGTGGGGGATGGACTGAAGAATGGTGTCGTCAAAGTGTGGCATGGGAACGCTCCCTCTTTATGGAATAGCATGCCTGCGCGGATGCTCCGCATCAGCCTATGCAGTCAGTGTGTGAAGATTTCGTCCCTGCAAGTATACCAAAAACTGGTGGCCCACACAATAAAAATGTCGAAAATTGCGAATTTTTATGCGAAACGGGGAAGATGTGCAGATACTGAAAAAACAACTTGCAATTGCCGGATTTCGGGGTATAATAATGGCGTATTTTAGTATCCCAATATTTTAGTTATAAAGGAGATAATCAACATGAGCATCAAAGTTGGTATCAACGGCTTTGGTCGCATCGGCCGTATGGTCTTCCGCGCCAGCCTGAACCACCCCGAGATTGAGATCGTCGGCATCAATGACCTGTGCCCTGCCGAGTACCTGGCCTATATGCTGAAGTACGACACCATGCACGGCAAGTGCGAGGCTGAGATCGGTCACACCGAGACTGCCATCGTGGTCAACGGCAAGGAGATCCCTGTGTCTGCCGAGCGCAACCCCGCTGACCTGCCCTGGGCCAAGCTGGGCGCTGAGTACGTGGTGGAGTCCACCGGCCTGTTCCTGACCAAGGAGAAGGCTCAGGGCCACCTGGACGCCGGCGCCAAGAAGGTCATCATGTCCGCTCCCTCCAAGGACGACACCCCCATGTTCGTGTGCGGCG
>JAFVVH010000011.1 GCA_017502285.1 Oscillospiraceae bacterium
TGCGTCCCCGGACCAACCTGTTCTCCGCCGCCTTCCGGGTGCGTTCCGCCGCCGCCCACGCCATCCACTGCTTCTTCCAGGACCGGGGATTTGTCTATATCAACACCCCCATCATCACCGGCAGCGACTGCGAGGGGGCCGGGGAGATGTTCCAGGTGACCACTCTGGATATGGAAAATCCCCCCCGACTGGAGGACGGCTCCATCGACTGGTCCCAGGACTTCTTCGGCAAGAAGGCCAACCTGACCGTGTCCGGTCAGCTCAATGCGGAAAACTTTGCCATGGCCTTTGGCAACGTGTATACCTTTGGTCCCACTTTCCGGGCCGAGAACTCCAACACCCAGCGCCATGCCGCCGAATTCTGGATGATCGAGCCGGAGATGGCCTTTGCCGACCTGACCGACTATATGAACACCGCCGAGGCCATGATCAAGTACATCATCAACTATGTGCTTGAAAAGTGCCCGGACGAGATCAATTTCTTCAACTCTTTCGTGGACAAGGGTCTGAAGGAGCGTTTGGAGCATGTGGCCACCTCCGACTTTGGCCGTGTGACCTACACTGAGGCGGTGGAACTGCTGAAGAAGGTCAACGACCAGTTCGATTACAAGGTAGAGTGGGGCTGTGACCTGCAGACCGAGCACGAGCGCTACCTCACCGAGCAGGTCTACAAGCGTCCCGTCTTTGTCACCGACTATCCCAAGGAGATCAAGGCCTTCTATATGCGCCAGAATGACGACGGCAAGACCGTTGCCGCCGCCGACTGTCTGGTCCCCGGCATCGGCGAGATCATCGGCGGCTCCCAGCGTGAGGAGCGCATCGACATTCTGGAATCGCGCATCAAGGAGCTGGGCATGGATCCTCAGGACTACTGGTGGTACTGCGACCTGCGCCGTTACGGCTCCTGCCGCCATGCCGGCTACGGTCTGGGCTTCGAACGCATGGTCATGTACCTGACCGGCATCAGCAACATTCGCGACGTGGAACTGCATCCCAGAACGGTGGGCAACGCGGAATTCTAATTTCAGCTTCATAGGCCGCATGGGCATCCATGCGGCCTTTTTGCTGCCCACCTGTCTGCGGCAGTTCCACGTCGGGGCCCCATCTTGGATGGGGCGGCGCTTTGCGCCGTAATTCGCAGCCGCCATGCGGCAAGAATTGCGCAGGCGGAATTCACTTCCGCCGAGCATTTCAATCCCCCTCCGGGGTCCCCACGCAACATGGTTGCGCGGGGAATGGAACTGCACCCCAGAACAGTGGGTAACGCCGAATTCTGATCAAAGAAAAAAGCACCGCCCGATGCAACTTGCATCGGGCGGTGCTTTTTATGTATTTTCTTAGCTCAGCGCACCTTTGGCGATGATCTCGTCGATCTGCGCCTCGGTGTAGCCCAGATCGGCCAGCACGGCGCGGTTGTGCTCGCCGTACAGTACGGGAGCGCCAAACTTCAGCGCGCCCTGAGAACCCAGACGGACGGGGCAGGTGGGCAGCACGCGCTCGGCTCCGTTGCCGCAGGTATAGGTCTGCAGGTACTGGTTGGCCCAGGCCTGCTCGTCTTCCAGAACATCGGCAAAGTGGTTGATCTTGCCGCTGACAATATCCAGCTCGCGGAAGGTCTTCAGCCATTCCTCAGAGGTCTTGGTGACAAAAATCTTCTCAAACATAGGAACCAGAGTTTCGGCCGCCTCCATGGCGTCAGCCATGGTGACCACACCCAGCTGAGCGGGCACTTCGGGAATACCCAGAGCACCGAAGAAACGCTCGGAATAGCGCTCAAACTCGAAGAAGGTGCAGCGGATCCACTCGCCGTCCGCACAGCGGTAGGGCAGGTTGGTGGGAATACCAAAGTTGCGCTTCTCGGGGAACTCGTGGCAATAGGGCTTCTCGGCCATGACGATGGAGCCGCCGAAGGCCCAGATACCGGCGTTGTACAGGGACATGGTGACAAAGTCGCCCTTGCCGGTCTTCTCACGCTGATACAGAGCGGTCATCACGCCGCCGAACAGGGTGGTACCGGCAATGGTATCGCCCATGGCGTAGCGGGAGTTGACGGGATAGCTGCCGGGAGCATCAAAGGTCATATCGGCAGCAAAGCCGGAACGGGACCAGAAGGCAATGTTGTCAAAGCCGGGGGCGTTGCAGTCGGGGCCCTCGTAGCCATAGCCGGTCAGGGTAGCATAAATCAGGCGGGGGTACTTATCCTTCAGGGACTCATAGTCCACGCCCAGCTTGACCAGAGACTGGTTGCGGGTGTTGGTGACCAGAATGTCCGCGCCCTCCAGCAGCTTGAAGAAGACTTCCTTGCCCTCCTCGCTCTTCATGTTCAGGGAGATGGACTTCTTACCCACGTTGAAGATGTCGAACAGGGGATTCTCCGTCTGCTCGGTCTTGGTGTGACCCAGAGAGGTGGCGCGCCATGCGTCGCCGCCGCGGCCCTCGATCTTAATGACCTCAGCGCCCAGATCGGCGGCAATGCGGCCCACGATAGGGGCAGCAACGTAGTTGGCCAGCTCGATCAGACGAATGCCCGCAAGGGGCTTTTTGTTCTCGCTCATAGTTCTTTCCTCCTGATTTTTGTGATCGGAAAAGAGGCAATGCGCCCTTTTCCCCAATATAATCTTCGATATTCCCATTATATGGTGTAGAGCCCGCAGTTTCAAGAGCTTTTTCCTCTTTGACCTGCGGTTTATTCTGTACTGTTCATAAGTTTAAACTTCACAATAAAATATCGACCATCAGATTTTCAAAATTCATTCAACCTTTCCTGCTCACTCCGGCAATTTGCTTTTATCGTTCTCAAAGGGTATAATACGGGCAGTCCATTTACCAAAGGAGGCCCAGCCATGCTTTCTGCTCAGAACATCTCCCGCCCCCGCCCGGGCGGCACCGCCCACGTAAGTCCCGAGGGCATCATCTACTGTACCGACGGAAAATTTCGCTGGGTCTATGAATTTGACCAGCGCAAGCGGCCCACCATTCTGCTGTCCCTGCTGTGGAAGTGCATGGCTGTGGGTTCCGCTTTAGGTCTGCTGTTTCTGTTGCTACATACAGACCGTTTGCTGCACTCTCTCGGGGTGCTGTTGGGCCTGACGGCGGTGGGCGCTCTGGCCGCTCTTGTGCCCTTCGCCCTACATATCCTGCGAAACGGCCCAACCGTTTGCCTGCTGTTCACCGCGGACGAGAGCATAGTCTCCTGCCAGCAGGTCAAGGGCAAGACCAACGAGAAAAAGGTGGCCCATGCCATCGCCGCATGGGTGGGAGGACAGAGCCAGCCCGCCCTGCGCTTTCACGATGCCCTTGTGTGCCGTTTTGACAGCGTGCGCACCCTCCGCCCCGACCCGGCACATAACCTGATCCGGGTCAACGGTCTCAAGGTCTATGCCCGGCCGGAGCAGTTGCCCCTTGTGCTGGACTACCTGAAGCGCCAGTGCCCGCAGGCAAAGTAAATCACACCGCAATAAAAACGGCGAAAAAGCAAAAAATTTGCTTTTTCGCCGTTTTTCGACTTTTATTGGACAGTTGCCGTGGTAAAGTCAGGTATCGTCATCGTTCGCCTGTTCCCGCAGATCCTCCAGCGCCATGCGGGTAGCCGCGATGACAAAGGCGGAAAAGTTGCAGTCCGTTCCACGGATGGCCTCCTCCACCCCTTCGATCACATCGTTAGGGAAACGGATGGTTTTGTTTGTTGTGGGGGGAATTTTAGGTATTCTGAATTTACCCATGTAGCATCACCTCCTGCAATGCACTTTGTATTGCATTAATTTTATGCCCAGAATAAACCAAAATGCGCATTGCTATCGACTTGCATTTGCATTACAATTATAAAAGGAGGTGAAATTATGGCCGAATTTTGTCTGGACTGCTGGAACAAGCTCAGCAACAAAACCTTTACCGAAAAGGATTATGTCCTTTCCCGGGAACTCGATCTGTGCGAAGAGTGCGGCGAATGGAAGCCCGTCATCGTCCGGGTGCGTCGCTGCCCGGGGCTTTATGTGTTTTGGTCCTCCCTGCGTTCCAAATCCCGCAAATAAGCAACTTCCGGCGGCAGATGTTATCGTCTGCCGCCGGAGTTTTTTCTTTTACTGCGCGCGTCCCCAGCCCATCAAAACCTTGTCTTATGCCCCGGGGTGTGGTAATATGAACTGATAGAATTTTACAGTTTCCGACTTTGCTGGATAAGGTGGATCATCATGAAAACATCAACTCGCCGCTCCCCCGCGGCCCTTTCCTCGCTGACCCGCAGTCTGCATCGGGCTTCCCCTGTTGCGCTGCCAATCCTCTTTTTCCTGATCATGTGTTTCGGACATCAAAGTACATCCCGGCCCACGCTGCTCGTTCTGGTGGGACTGGTTCTTGTGTTTGGCATCGTCCGTTTTCGTACCCTGCGGGACCGCATCCACCTGCCGCTGATGGCGCTGACTGTGTTTGTGACCATGGGCGGTGTGTCCACCTTTTACGCAGTTTCCGGCAAATTCGCTCTGGAAGAATTTTTGGGCATTGCCGTGGCCTTCTGTGCGGTGGTACTGCTCCTGCTCCTCCCCGGTGAAGAGACTGCCCCCGCCCGTAAAATCGCCAGCGTGCTGGCATGGGCCGCGGCTCTGGCCAGCCTGTTCAGCATTGATTTGATCGCTACCAAGCTGCTCTCCGGCACGCTGCACGTCTTTTTCTCCCTGTTCTCCTCCGCCTTCATGGACCTCACTGGCGTTGAGGCCGGTGTGCGTATGATCTCCATTTTCGGCAATGCCAACATCTTTGCCGGTTGCATCGGCATCGGTGTTCTGCTGTCTCTGAGCCTTGTTTTGTCCTCGGAAACCAAGTGGGAGCGGCGGGCACATGTGTGCTGCCTATATATCAACTCCTTAGCCTTCCTCCTGGCCTTCAGTATGGGCGCTTCCGCCTCCATCGCGGTGGCTTTCCCTGTTTTCCTGCTGCTGGAGCACAAGGACCGCCGTGGTGACCTGTTCCTGCTGATGATCAATACTCTGATGGTGGCCGCCGCCGGTGTGGCCGTATGCTCCATGACTGCGCTGGACCGTTGGGACGGTATCCAGCCCATCCCGCTGTTGTGTCTGGTGGCGGGAAGTATTCTTCTGTGCCTGCTCCACGAACTGGTGGGTTTCCGTCTTGCCCATGTGCTGTCCGGCAAAGGCCGACTGCTGGTCGTCATGACCGTGACCTTTCTTGTCCTGCTGGCCGGATTTTTTGTGGCCGCCTATAACGTGACCGGCCCGGTCCACCTTTCCCAGGGCAGTTCTCTCAACCGCGCCGCCTACCCCGACCCCGGCAGCTACACCATTTCCGCCGTGGGCGGCGAAAACGTGCAGGTGAACATCCGCAGCCAGAACAAGCACGAAACCATGATGCATACCTACACAGACCTCTACAAGGGCGCGCTGAACGAGGCTTCCTTCACCGTCCCGGAAGACAGTCTGGTGGTCTATTTCCTTCTGTCTGCCAAACAGGATACCACGCTGGAGCAGGTGGTTTACACCGGTCAGGCCGGTCAGGGCAGTGTGCCTCTGGGCTATCCCCTGCTTCCCGGCTTTATCGCCAACCGTCTGCAGGGCCTGTTTGCCAACCAGAACGCCATCCAGCGCACTGTTTTCTTTGAGGACGGCATCAAAATCTTCAAAATGCGCCCTGTCTTTGGCTTTGGCCTGGGTGCGTTCATGAGCGTGGTACAAAGCGTACAGGATTTCTATTACGAGACCCGCTACGTCCACAACCACTACATTCAGACCCTGCTGGAAACCGGTCTTGTCGGCCTTTTCCTGTTCCTGTCTCTGCTGGTTCTTTCCGCTGTCTGTGTGCTGAAAGCCCGCAAGCGCGACGGGTTCCATCCCCTCACCCCCGCATTGGGCGCATCACTGGTTTTCATGTCCGTTCATGCCGGGGTGGAAATGGCCTTTTCCGTCTACTGCTACCTGCCGCTGGCCTTCGGTGTGTTTGCCCTGATCGATCTATGCTGCGGTGATGTCCTGCCCCGTCCGGGCAAGCAGATCCGCACCGCGCTCTGCCTTATTTCAGCGGCCTTGCTGCTGGTCTTCTCCTTCTTCGTGACCCGCAACATGACCGCCCGAAGCATCACCGAGCAAAGCAAATCCTTCGAGAACTATGACCGGGCCGCCACCATAGACCCCTTCGAGTGGAAGGATTATGCCATCAACTATATGCTCAGCTCCACCAGAAGCGATGCAAGCGAAGCCATCCGCCAGCGTGGCGACTATTATGCCCGTCGGTTGGATTGCGGCCATTCCAACATTGTCTACCTTCGCCTGACTCAGTACTATCTGGCCACCGGTCAGATTGAGCAGGCCATGCGCATGGCCCAAACCCATGCCGGTTACATCGCGTCCAGCAGCAGTGAATGGTGCAATCTTATGAACCTGCTGTCCAGATATGCCCAAACCGATCCCGTATTTCTGGACGGTGTGGCACAGCTGGCCAAAATGATGGACGCGTGGAACGAAGCACACATTGGCCACGTGGAGCTGGACGGACATACTCAGGCCTTTGTAAACTGGGCGCTGGCACAATAAAAGCAGGGAGCGTATCCATATGATCAGAGAGAATCAAAAGCTTCTGAACCAAATCAATGTAATATCCGATGCCCTGATCCTGTTTGCGTCCCTTCCCTTTGCGTTCTGGTTTCGTTTTTATGTCCTCCCCGGCGGCATCATCACCGTCCCTCTGCAAAAATATTGGGCGCTGAATCTGTCTTTGATGCTGGGTCACCTGCTGTGCTATGCCGCCTTTGGCCTGTACTCCTCCCTGCGCAGAACAGCCCTGTCCAAAGAACTGTCTCTGCTGTGTTTTTCCAGCGTTCTGAATCTGTCCGCTTCCCTGAGTTTTCTGTTCCTGTTCTGGGAAATGCACTACTCCCGCATGACGCTGGCCATCTACTTTGTGCTCAGTCTGGGTGTGGTAAGCTGTAAGCGCATCCTGCTGCGCCTCTATCTGCGCCGACTGCGCCGTGCGGGCTACAATCAGAAGCATGTGGTGCTGCTGGGCACGGGCGTCACCGCCCGTTCTTACTTAAAGGCGATCCAGACTCAGCGCAGTCTTGGTTATCATGCTGCGGGTTATGTTGCCCGGCAGGCCGCCCCGGATATGGACTCGCTGTCCTATCTCGGCTCTTTTGACCGGCTGGAGTCCATTTTGGAGCGTCTGCAGCCGGACGAGGTGGTGGCCGCGCTGGATGCCGAGGACCTGCCCCTCACCCCCGGTATCATCAACCTGTGCGAAAAGCTGGGTTTGAAGCTGTCTCTCATCCCCTTTTATGCCGAACACATGTCCTCTACTCCTCAGTTCGACTCCATCGGGAATATCCCTCTGCTGAACATCCGCCGCGTCCCGCTGGACAACTGGGGCAACGCCATATGCAAGCGTCTGGTGGACATTGCGGGATCGTTAGCCCTCATCCTGCTCACTTCCCCCATCATGTTGGTGTGTGCTGTGGGTGTACGACTGTCCTCACCCGGGCCGGTGATCTTCCGCCAACAGCGGGTGGGCAGAAACAAAAAGAAATTCTCCATGTATAAGTTCCGCTCCATGCGCGTCAACAGCCAACAGACTACCCGCTGGTCCACCGACCGCGATGAGCGCAAGACCCCCTTCGGCGCGTTCCTGCGCAAATATTCTCTGGATGAGCTGCCCCAGTTTTTCAACGTGCTCAAGGGCGACATGAGTCTGGTGGGTCCCCGCCCGGAGCTGCCCCATTTCGTGGAGCAGTTCAAGGACGAAATCCCACTCTACATGGTCAAGCATCAGGTCCGTCCGGGCATCACCGGCTGGGCGCAGGTAAACGACCTGCGGGGCGACACCTCCATCCGGGCCCGGGTAGAGCACGATATCTATTACATTGAAAACTGGAGCCTCTGGCTGGACATCAAGATCCTGTTCGTCACCATATTCAAAGGAAAATTCAAAAACAGCGAGCAGCTGCGCTGATCGCGCATACAAGGAGGTGTCCCGGTGAAAAAGAAAATACTGTATGCCGCCTCCACCCGCTCCCATCTGCTCCATTTCCACCTGCCCTACCTGCGTGCCCTGCACGAAGACGGCTGGACCGTTCATGCCGCCTTTGGCGGTCCGCCGGACAATGTCCCCTGGACCGAGCGCACCATCTCCCTCCCTTTGGAAAAGCGCATGACCTCCCCTGCCAACTTCCGTGCCACCGCCCTTGTGCGCAGACTGATCCGGCAGGAGGAGTACGACGCCATCATCGTCCACACCTCGCTGGCCGCTTTTTTCATCCGTCTGGCCCTGTTGGGGCTGAAAAAGCGTCCTGTTGTGGTCAATATGGTCCACGGTTATCTCTTTGACCGGCGTACCAACCCGCTCAAGCGTATGCTTCTGCTGGGCGCCGAGCGGCTCACCGCCCCCGTCACCGACCTGCTGCTCACCATGAACGCCTGGGACCACGAAACCGCTGTACGTTATCAGCTGGGTCGCCGGATTTTGCATATCCCGGGGGTGGGCGTGGACTTTTCCCGGCTGGACTGCCACCGTAAAAGTGTCCGCACCCAGATGCGCCGACAGCTGAATCTCAGTGACGACGCCTTCGTACTGCTCTATCCGGCGGAGTTTTCCCCCCGCAAGAGCCAGCATGTTTTGCTGCGCGCCCTGACCCTTTTGCCCGCCAATTTCGTGCTGGTCCTGCCCGGTTCCGGTACGCAGTTGGAAAAATGTAAGGCTCTGGCCGCCTCTCTCGGTGTGGCACAGCAGACCATTTTCCCCGGTTATGTCACGGACATGGCCCCATGGTATGCCGCAGCCGACTGTGCTGTCTCCGCCAGCCGCAGCGAGGGTCTCCCCTTCAACGTTATGGAGGCCATGTACTGCGCCCTGCCAATCGTGGCCAGTGATGTCAAAGGCCACTTTGACCTTATTTCCCACGGTCAAAACGGGCTTCTCTACCCCTATGGAGACGGAAATGCCTGCGCCCAGCAGCTTCTTCGTCTGGCCCGGCAGCCGGAGCTGGCCCACGCGCTGGCCCAACAGGCGCAAACGGATGTGGCATCGTACGGGCTGGAACCGGTATTTCCGCAGGTCATGGATGCTTACCGCACCGTGCTGCACCCCGCGAACCGCTTTGCGGAAGTATAAGGACGGTCAGGACCACCCGTATAACGGAAGTGGTTCTCGTTTTACTAAAATACGCCTCATGGCCGGGATACTCGGCCATGAGGCGTATTTCAGTCATTTCTCATGTGGTACAGGCGGTGCTTTGGCGCCGTTCCGCCCGTTTCATTTTATAGAGCTCTTCCGTGGCAAGACGAGCCTTGGTCACCGAAACATCTGCGCCCGGGAAGCAGAAATAAGAGAATTCATTGTCGCCGATGCCGATCACATCCCCGATCTCGTACCAGTAATAGTCCGCGTACAGGGTGTGGGAAGCCGTGGCAGACTGTTTATAGTCCAGCGCACCGTCTGCACCGGTCAGATGAAAGCCGTTCTCATCTTGGGTCAGACGGCCGGGGCCGATCATACACACCCCGTCCAGATTGACCTGTATGGCGATCTCCACATCCGTATCCAGAAGATACGTGCCCTCCTCCAGCTCCCTGCGCACGCAGGCACGCTGCCAACTGTACCAATCGGGAATGTGGGGATACTCAGTATCACCCTCAAGGGCTGAAAGCTGGCCGTATTCATCCATCTCCCACTGCTTGCCGCAAGCGTGACAGGTCAATCGGACCCCCTTGCCTTCTGTCCGGCCCTCCGCTCCGCAATGGGGGCATTTATAGAGGGTGCGATGAAGCCCATCGGCGCGGAACGGAACGTCAATGGACACCTTGTTGTCCCGCTGCCAGGCAAAGTTATCAAAGGAAAAGGCCTCATCCAGCAGCGCATCCAGTTCCGCGACCGACTTTTCACGGATCTCCTCCGGGGTAGCGATGCACTTGACGTGTGCGCTGACCTTTACGTCCCGGACCTGCAGCATATTATACAGCGGGTCCCGGGCAAAGGCCCCCCGGGTGATCACAGTCACCACGGGAACACCCAGCCGTTTCATCAGCGCGCCCATTTTCCGGGGCAGCGTGGTGGCCCTTCCGTCGAAGGAATATCCCGCTTCCGGGTACATCAGCACGCTGGTTCGGTTGGTGTGGAGCATGTACTTGATGTCTTTGATCAAGGAGAGGTCCGTGACATATTTGTGGGTGGGGGTACAGCCCAGAATGCGCATCAGCTTTCCCAAAATGCCGGACATGGCATCCACCGAGGTGACGATGCCCATGCGTCGGGGATAGAAGATGCCAAAGGCCAGTTTCATGTCCGTGAAACTGGAGTGATTCATCAGTATCAGACAGGGCTGCTCACCCACCAGGTCCATCCGCTCTGTGGTATAGGAAAACCTGGTTTTCCGGAGAGTGGGGATACACACAATACGCACCACAGTCGCAAGCAAGCGGCTGGGCATCCGGGGCGTTTTGTGCTGCAGGCGGGGCAGCTTCAGGACTTCTTCGTAGGGCAGTTTGCGCACGTTGATCTTCATAACGTCACATCCTGTTGTTTTTTGTAGTTTCAGTATAGCATAGAGACTGCGAAAAAGCACCTGTCGATTTTATCCCGGTTCTTGTTTGTAAGACACCGGTTTGCTTGAAAAAAACGGCGCCATATGATACATTACACTTATGTAAATATCCTGTGAATGAAACGCCGGGGGTGTGCGGTATGTATAATTTTTTTGTTGATGAGCGTGCTCGCGTGGGCGGCAGTTTTAGCATCAGCGGCAAGGATCACAACCACATTTGCAATGTGCTGCGGATGCAGATCGGCGACACCTTTCTTGTGAGCTGCGCAGGGACAAGCAGTCTGTGCCGGCTGAAGTTCATTGGGGACGACGCGCTCGAAGCGGAGATCGTGGAGGAAGATTACCGGAACACGGAACTCCCCGTCCGTTTCTATCTCTTTCAGGGCTTGCCCAAGGGGGATAAATTGGAACTGATCATCCAGAAAACCGTGGAGCTGGGCGTAGCCGGGATCATTCCTGTGGAGATGAGCCGCTGTGTCATGAAGTTGGATGACAAAAAGAAAAAGGCACGAAGAGAACGTTGGCAGTCCATTGCAGAAAGCGCCGCAAAGCAGAGCAAGCGAAACGTGATCCCCGAAGTATCTGATGTAATGACCTACAAGCAGGCCATGGAAAAGGCCGCCGAAATGGACTTGTTTCTTGTGCCCTATGAGAATGAGCGTGGTATGGCGGAAACCCGGGAAGCCCTGTCCCGCATGAAGCCCGGCATGTCCGTCGGGATCCTTGTGGGTCCGGAGGGCGGTTTTGATGAAAAGGAGATCGAACTTGCCCGTCAGGCAGGTGCCGCTGTGATTTCTCTGGGAAAGCGGATCCTGCGGGCAGAAACCGCCGCGGTGACCGCGGTGGGTCTGGGCATGTTGCACGTAGAGATGAATTTGGATGGTGGCGAACAGTGAAAGAATTGCCGGTTGAGTTTGTTTCAAGAATGAAGCAGCTGCTGGGCGAGGAAGAATTCAGTCTCTATGAAGATTCCTTTCGTCAGAACGCGGTACGCGCATTCCGTGTCAATACGGAAAAAATATCGGTGAAGGATTTTACTGAAATCACCCCATTCCCCTCTGAGCAGGTCCCCTATGTAGACACCGGTTTTTATCTTAATTATGACAAGATCGGCAACCATCCGTTCCACCATGCCGGTATGATCTATGTGCAGGATCCCGGTGCCATGGCTACCGCAGAATGTCTGGAGATCCAGCCCGATTGGTGGATCCTTGACCTGTGTGCCGCTCCGGGCGGAAAAAGCAGTCAGCTACGCAACAAACTCGGTGAAAACGGGATCCTGATTTCCAATGAGATCGTTCCTTCCCGCTGTAAAATTCTGACCGGAAATATGGAGCGTTTGGGTTTCCGCAACACCGCCACAACCTGTTTGGACCCTGCGCGTATTGCTCAGATTTTCCCGGAAACCTTTGATATGATCATGGTTGACGCTCCCTGTTCCGGCGAGGGTATGTTCCGAAAGGATGACACCGCCATCAAAGAGTGGAGCGTAGATAACGTCCTGCACTGCGCCCGCCGGCAGAAAGGAATCCTTGCTCAGGCTGCCGCCGCCCTGCGCCCCGGAGGGTATATCGTTTATGCCACCTGCACCTTCTCTCTGGAGGAGAACGAGATGGTGGTGGATGACTTTTTGCAGACGCATCCGGAATTTGAGCTGATCCCCGTGCGTGACGTGATCAGATGTTATACCAATGATGGGATCAGCTATGATGGCTGTAAATGCCGCAATCTTCACGACGCACGCAGATTTTATCCCCACAGGAGCAGAGGCGAGGGTCAGTTTATGGCCGTTCTTCACGACAAACGACCTTGCGCCCCCCGTTCGGCCCAAGTAAAAAAATCCCTCGCGAAGATTGATCCCGTTGTCATCGATTTCCTGAACGACACTCTTGTGGATTACGATTTGGAGTATGTCTCTATGTACAACGGAAATCCCGTCTATACTTCGCCCGCATTGGCACTGGATAAGGGTGTTGCGTTTTCCTGTGGTGTTACCATCGGTGAGCTCCGAAAAAATTATATCCAGCCCCATCACCAGTTTTTTATGGCCATGGGCAGACAGTTTAAGCGTCAAATCGAGCTTGCGCCCGACAGCACGGAATTGGAGCGTTATCTGCATGGGGAAGAAATCTCAGTGGACTGCGAAAACGGCTGGGCTGTGATCACCACAAAGGGGTGCTCCGTCGGTGGTGTAAAAGTGACGGCAGGCCGGGCAAAGAACCATTACCCAAAAGGGTTGAGAAAGTTAATATAAGAATGACAAAAAAGCTGCGCCGCTTGGACAATAGCGGCAGGACAAACGAACGCGGCTGATGGCCAGTAAAGGTTGACCATCAGCCGCTTTTTGGTTGTTTCTCACAGGACGTGAGAATGAATGGTGGAGGCGGCCCGTAACCATCCATTCTCACGTCATTTTTATATGGATTTAGAGGCCAAGCCGGGGGCCGGAGGGGCGGATGGCGAGGAAATCCATTTTATTTTTGAATTTTTTCAAGAAAGTTGCACAGAAACGTGCAACTTTTGCCCCTTTCTCCTCATATATAGAAGCCCATTTTTATATACAGGAGGAAAAAGTGTGTACAAAGTCGAGAAAAAGGGATATCTTATAAGTGCCTCTGGTTGCTATAATGCGGATAATAAAGCATTACGTATCACTTACGAAAGCAGAGTGTGGAAAACTTGGCAAACGACCTTTACTCCAGGAACGTGCTTTTTTTGTGCATCAATGCACGGAAGGATTCTTGCGGTTGATGATTGGAGGGTTCCTGAACCTCCGGTCCATAGAAACTGTGGGTGCTGTATCGAACCAACGACGGTTGTTGCCGTGGGCACAGCGACAAATGCCGGCGCAGATGGTGTGGATTTATATGTAGCAACCCATGGTGTTTTGCCGGAGTATTATATATCTGAAGCGGAGGCCGAAGCACAAGGATGGAAAAAGTGGCGCGGCAATTTGGCGGAAGTCTTGCCCGGAAAAATGATTGGCGGTAAACTATATAAAAACCGTAATCGTAAGTTGCCGGAAGCCGAAGGACGAATTTGGCACGAGGCAGACTTTGATTATGTGCGCGGCTACCGAAATACCCGTCGTCTGTTATACTCAAATGACGGATTGCTGTTTGTTACCTATGACCACTACATTACTTTTTATGAAATTGGATTGGAGAATCTGAAATGAAATATATTACATTGGACTTTGCGGGAATTAAAACGCTGTGGGAACTGCATGAATATTTCAAAACGGTTTTTCAGCTGCCCGATTACTATGGCCGAAATATGGATGCTCTTTGGGACTGCTTGTATTATTCCTTCGAATTTCCCACAACGATTACTCTGAAAAACGTTTCTGCCATTCCTGATGAGATGCACGAAGCGGTCGAAATCATGCTGGAACTGTTTCATGATCTTCAGCGTGAGGACAAAAAAGTCACTGTCATTGTTGAAATGGACTCCCAGAATAACCAAAATGAATTATTTAGTCGCATATAAAAAAGGTGTTGCCTGAATGGATGGTGGAGATACCCCACGACCTTCCATTCAGGCAACATTTTTCAGACTCGGTTTTGCCCTCCATCGACTTGGCGTTTCGGGGTTGCGGTTTCGCCTTTTGAGCCGTTTCCGCGCCGCTGGTGGAGGGTTATTCCTGTGGTGTCACCGCCTATACACCTTCATCCCCACAAATACGTTCATACCAGGAACTCGGTGACTCCCCTTCAATCGAGAGGAACACAAGTTCATCCCAAATCTCACACAGGCTTTTTCCTCGAATCAGCTTGGCTTGGATCAGTTCTTCAAATGTCATAAACTCCTGATACGGAACATCATTCGCCTCGATCCAAATCGCCTGCTCGTCACTGTCTTCCCTCTCGGTCTTTCCCATCCAAAACTCATCTTGTTCTCCCAAGAAAAACCAAATCAAGATCCCATCACCGAAGTATCTGCTGTCCATCGACAATATCCTTTGCAGTTCTTCCACCTTCAGCGTCTCTCCGTTTTCTTTCAGGAACTCCCGGTGCCAGTTCTCACGGTCCTCCTCGGTGGGCAACCGATAACAGTTTTCACCCTGTTCATTTGTATATAGCACCAATTCGCGCGTACGCAGCAACCATTCCAGCGCATCGTCGATCCCCAAATGTATCTTCACTGGCATACAGTTGCTCACCAGTTCGTTATAGGTTCGGTTGCCATATTGCTCGACACAGTTCAAAATGGGCTTTTGGAGTTTGCGCTCTGCCCGAAGACCCCAACTTATACCAACGATATGCAGCACCGCCACCGGCAGACAGAATATGTACCCGGCGAAAAGCGGTTCAAGAAAAACAAACGCATCCTCTGACGCCTCAAAAATAATTGTAAAGAAAGTCCAAATGCCCAAATAGGCCAGAGCCAAAAAATGATATATTACAACGCAACGCCAGCATGCATCTCCCGCCAGCCAGTCCAGAATTTTCTCATACCAGCGTTGCCCGGCAATCGGTGTTCGCTGTTTCTTCTGTCGCTTCATACCACGCCTCCTCTCCGCAGGCCTTACATCTGTATCATATCAAATTTTTCGTTCGGAGACAATCGTGTGCGTTCAAAAACACAAAAGCGAATACGCGTTTTGCCGAAGGTCGGGAAAACCTTGTTGCATCCATTATAGCCAGTCTATACTGGCTCGGAGCAACTTTATAAAATCACGAGAATTTGCTAAGTTTGTTTTTTATGGCGATAGTCGCCATCACAAACGAAAGCGGCTGATGGCCAGTAAAGGTTGACCATCAGCCGCTTTTTGGTTATTTCTCACTGGACGTGAGAATGAATGGTGGAGGCGGGGGGAGGCAGCCGCTTCGCGTCTGCAGTGCTTGGCGACCCAAACGCTTTGCGTTTCGGTACCCGCCTGCGCACCTGCTCGCGGAACGACAGTCCCCCGGACTGTCGTTCTAAGCA
>JAFVVH010000060.1 GCA_017502285.1 Oscillospiraceae bacterium
CCCCCACTACCCAAGCAAGGACCCGGTACACACCGTCGATAAGCAACTGTACCATCGTCTCCGGTGCGTTTAGAAAAACCATGCCATCGCGAATCAACTCGCCAAAGGCGAATAGACCGGCGGACAGGAGGCGGGATGGGATGTTGGCGCCCACAATGGTCACCCACAGCACTGCGCCCAGTAGAGCCAGCATAATGGGGATGCCGGTGCGCCGGGAGGTGAGCAGCCGGTCCACCGCCCGCTGGCGGGCCAGCGGATCTGCTCGGTCCCGGCGCACAGCAAGGGCGGCACACCGCTCGGCCAGCTCAGCACGTTGAGACGGGGTGCGTTCCTGATGAGGGGAATCCGGTGTGCTGTGGGGGTGGGAGATGTATTCGATTTCATCCATCAGCTCTTCCAAACCCTCGTCCCGCCCAGCGGCGGTGCCGATGACAGGCACCCGAAGCTGACGGGACAGGGCGGCGGTGTCCACATGGATGCCGTGAGCGCGGGCTTCATCCATCAGGTTGACACACAGCACCACCCGGTCCACCTGTTCCATCACCTGCAGGGCAAAGAGCAGACTGCGCTCCAAGCAGGTGGCATCGCACACCACAACGGTGGCGTCAGCCAGCCCGCCGGTGAGAAAGTCGCGGGCGATCTCTTCCTCGGCGGAGTGGGCATTCAGCGAGTAAGTACCGGGCAGATCCACCAGCACAAAGTGACGCTCCCGGTGGGTATATTCACCCTGTGCCACGCAAACCGTTTTGCCCGGCCAGTTCCCGGTGTGCTGGCGCATCCCCGTCAGGGTATTGAACAGGGTGGATTTGCCCACGTTGGGGTTGCCGGCCAGTGCGATGATGCGTCCTTCCGGGCCGGGGCGCTCCACTGTCAGTGCCCGGCTCACAGCGGTTCCTCCGCCAGCGTGACGCTGACCGTCCGTGCATCCTGCGCCCGCAGGGCAATGAGGGCGCCGCGCACACGGTAGGCGGCGGGATCACCGGCGGGGCTGACCAGTTCGCAGCTGATGCGGGTGCCCGGCAGCAGCCCCAGCTCTGTGATCCGACGGGCCATGTCTCCGGGGCACGCCACGCGGCTGATATATGCGCTCCTGCCCCGGGCAAGAGCACTTAATGGCAGTTCCATCTGCCATCACTCCTTCCATATGCGGATGTGCCCTGCTTTGGACGGCGGGGCACATTCCATACTACGAAGGGGGCGCGCCAAAGGTGCGAAAAGCCCCCACACCATTGGTGTGGGGGCTTGGGGGGATGGAGTTACTCAATGGAGATCATATAGTAGTAGACGGGCTGACCGCCGGGCAGGGCACTGACTTCCGCGTCGGGGCAGGCGGCAGCAAAGATGGCCTGTGCCTGCTGGGCCTGATCTTCCGTCACGTCCTTGCCATAGAAGATGGAAACGAATTCTGCGCCCTTCTCACCCTCAGACTTGGCCAACTGCTCCAGCAGGGAGTTCAGGTCGGTGTCGGTGCCGAACAGCTGGTGCTCGGTCAGGGCCATATAGTCACCCTGCTTGATGGCAAAACCGCCGAAATCGGAGTCGCGGGCGGCATAGGTGATCTCGTCGGTGCGGACCCGGGCAAATGCCTCGGTCATGGCGGCGGTGTTGTCTTCCTCGCGGGCATCGGGGTCGGCGCACAGCATGGCAGAGATGCCCTGAGGCACGGTCTTGGTAGGCAGCACGACCACCTTCTTGTCCTCGCACAGGGGGACACACTGCTCGGCGGCCATGATAATGTTCTTGTTGTTGGGCAGCACGTAGACGATTTCAGCAGGAGTGGCATCCACAGCCTTGAGGATGTCTTCGGTAGAGGGGTTCATGGTTTGACCACCGCCCACCAGAGCGTCTACACCCAGATCGCGGAACACGGCCTCCAGACCCTCGCCCGCGCATACTGCTACATAGCCGAACTTCTTTTCCGGAGCGGCATGGACAGGTTTACCACCCTGCTCCAGTTCCTTTTCAATGGTATCCAGATCGTCGGTGCTCTGGGCCTTGCGTCCGGCGGCCAGATCGTCGCGCTGGGTAACCATGTTCTCAATCTTGGCCAGTTCCAGCGTGCCGTACTTCTGGGACTCGTTCAGGGCATCGCCGGGGGTGTTGGTGTGCACGTGGACCTTAAAAGCCTCGTCATCCTCACCAATAACAAGACTGTCACCGATGCTGTTGAGGTACTTGCGGAAGGGGTCCAGATCTACATCGGGATCGTTCTTGCGCACGATGAACACGGTGTCGAAGGCAAAGGTGATCTCCTCGTCAGCCATTTCGCTGAATACGGAGCATTCCTCCTCGCCACCGTCCTCGGTTACTTCGGGCATAGGCTTGCCCAGCAGCTCATCCAGCATGCCCTGCAGGATGACAAGGAATCCCTTGCCGCCCGCATCCACAACACCCGCCTTTTTCAGCACGGGGTTCATGTTGATGGTGTCGGCCAGAGTCAGTTCGCCTTGAGCGATAGCGGCCTCCAGCACGGCCTGGACGCTGTTTTCCTCACGGGCCTTTTCGGCGGCCTTGGCGGCGGCCATGCGGGACACGGTGAGGATGGTGCCTTCGGCGGGCTTCATGACCGCCTTGTAGGCGGCGGCAACACCAAAGTCAAGGGCAATGGCAAAGTCCCGGCCGTCAATGGTGTCCTTTTCCTTCACGGCCTTGGCAAGGCCGCGGAACAGCAGGGACAGGATAACACCGGAGTTGCCGCGGGCGCCGCGCAGCAGGGCGCTGGCCACGGCGGAGGCAGCCTGCCCCACGGTGTCAAAGGATTTCTTTTTCATCTCCGCACCGGCGGCGGAAATAGTCAGGCTCATATTGGTGCCCGTGTCACCGTCGGGGACGGGGAACACGTTCAGGTCGTTGATGGGCTGCTTTTGCAGGTTGATGGCGGCGGCGGCATGGATGACCATCTTCTGAAAAAGCGCCGCGTCAATGGTATTGATCATAGCGACAAATTTCCTTTCTTATGGGTCGGCCTTACACGCGCATGGAGTCCACACACACGTCCACGGACTTGACGGTGCAGCCGGTGGTCTTGCTGACCACGTAGCGCACCTCGCTCATAATGGAGCGGCACACGGCCACCAGATTGACACCGTTCTCCACGATGATGTGCAGCTCAATGGAGACGGAGGAGTCGTCATTGTAATATACCTTCACACCCTTGGCCATGGACTCGCGCTTGAGCAGGTGCACAAGACCATCCGTGGCAGATCGCACCGCCATGCCCTTTACACCGTAGCAGTTGGTGGCGGCAGCGCCGGTGATGTTGGTGAATACTTCGCTGCTGATGCGGATCTCGCCTTTTTCCGTTTGCAATTTCATATGGAATACCCTTCCTTTCCTGGGTCGGTAGAACAGAATAGTTCATCCTCATTGTAGCCTATTTCCCGGCAAAATACAAGTAAAAAATAACGCCGGGAGAAACCCGGCGTTATGGGTCAATTCAAATTGGAAAACCGCGCACCTGAGCCAGCCGGGCGGGGACGATCATGGACCGGCAAGCGGTGCTGCGGTACAGGACAGACAACAGCAACGTGCCCAGAATACCGCAGGCGGCCAACTCGCCCAGGCCTACGGAAAGGGCGTTCAAGGCGAAAGCAGGCCAAAAGGCGGTGCCGGTACCGGCCAGAGAAAAGGCGATCTCCGCTCCAACAATAACAGCGTTGCATACCACCGGGGGAAGTGGGGCGAGCCAGCGGTTGTTCAGTCGCCCCGTCCATAGGCAGGCCAACAGGGTGGCAGCCGAGCCGAAGACTACATCCAAAATATAGGGGGAAAACAGGTTTGCGATGACGCAGCCCACAAACAGACCGGGCGTGGCGGCGGGGAAGAAGAAGGGCAGTACCGTCAGTGCCTCGGCAAAGCGGATCTGTACCGGACCGTACTGGGGTATGGGCAGAACCAGGGTCAGACCGGCATACAGGGCGGCAAGGACGGCGGCAAAAGTCAGATTGCGGATGGACGTGTTTTTCATAGGGAGACCTCCATTTTTTTGTTTAGAGAACGGCAGGATGCCGAACGAACACGAAACGGGAACAGCAAGATGCAACTTTTGCACTTGCAGTGTCACGCCTCGCACCCTCCGCGACGGCCGATAACTCCTACGACTACGCCGAAACCCACTCCGCCCGTTGGGCGTCCTTGAGCTTTCGGCATTCGCTCCGGAGTCTATCGTCCTGCTCCCGGGTGCTCGAACGCTTCGTGCTTGGACGAGGTGTGGAAACTCGTCCCAGGCAGTATAGCATATTTAAATTAACTTGTCATCAAATTTTCGGCAAAAGACCCTTTACAAATGGGGCAGGGTGCTTTATAATGTAGCGTGCATTTGGGCCTATAGCTCAGCTGGGAGAGCGTACGGTTCGCATCCGTAAGGTCGTCGGTTCGATCCCGATTAGGTCCACCAAAAAGGAAAAGCACCCCAACGGGGTGCTTTTCCTTTTTGTTATTTCATCCGAAATCATGTCTGCCGCCACAGGAACAACCCAGTTCTTCGAAAATGCAAACGATCTCCTCAATTTTCCGGAAACAGCTTTCGTCATCAAGGCGGTTATCCGCCAGAACAGCGTTGATTTTTTCCAGAGCCTGATAGCTTGCGCTTTCTACGATTTGTTCTGCGTTTATTGGCAGGTGGGGAAAAGTGATATGTACCTCTGTTTGGCACAGTGCCTGTACCAAAAGTTCTTTGTATAGCTCCATTTTAAAACCTCCCTTGTGTCGATAGGGGGATTATATCCTCTTAAACATGGGGATTATAACCCCCATAATTGCACATGTCAATGTATTGGGGGTGCAGTACAATGATCAAGTTTGATCGTTTGTGGGAAACAATGAAGGCCAAAGGGGTCACCATGTACCGTCTGCGGGAGATGTGTGGCATTGACCGCAAGACGATCCGCCGCCTGCGGGCCAATGAGAACATAGAGACAAAAACGCTGAACAAGATTTGCAGTGCGCTGGATTGCTCACTGGAAGAAATAGCGGAATTTGTCAAAGACGATACCTGACCCTAACATAAAAACAGTCCGAAAAAAGTCGAAAAAAGGCTGATGCGCAAATTTTTGCGCATCAGCCTTTTTGAATTTTATTCATACAGCGCCGCCACGGAGGCCAGATGCTCCCGGTAGGCATCCACTGCCTGGGCCGGGCCCTTCAGCTGTACCCCATCGCCCAGACCAAACAGCCAGCCGAAGAATTGGGGGCTCATGACCAGCGGCAGGGTGACGGTGAAGTGCTCTTCTCCGTCGGGAATGAGCATCACATCCTGGCCGAATCGGTCCAAAACCACGTTGACCAGTCGACTTTCAAAGCGCAGGGTCATAGATACCTCGGTGCCGCTGAACATGCCGAAATGTTTTTGTGCATAGTCGGCCACGTCAAATTCACTGCCGCCCTCCCGGGGGCTCTCTGTCTGCTCGATTTGAGCCATCTTGTCCACGCGGTAGTGGCGCATGGTGTCACTGGCATGATCAAAGGCCACCAGATAATAGTTCTCGCTGTTCCAGATCAGACCGTAGGGGGAGACCCGGTAGCGCTCGCCGTCGTGCCGGAATACCTTTTCCTTGCGCATATTGTAGTCGAAATACTGGAAGGTGATGGAGCGGTTGCGGGCGATGGCGGTGTGCAGAATATCCACGTTATAATAGATGCTTTCGTTCATAGTCTTGATGCGCCGATCCACATAGACCTGACGCTGGAGCTGGCGGGCCTGATGGGTGCTGGCCAGCGTTTCCAGCTTGCGAATAAGTGCGTCGCTTTTGCGTTTGGTGATAAAGCGGGAGGACTGCACCGCATCCACCAACAGCTTCAGCTCGGCCAGCTCAAAATCCCGCTGACCGATAAACCAGCCGGGGGAGTGGCCCTTTCTGGACTGCACATCTACACCCAAAGTGGCAAGGGACTCCAAATCGTCATAGATACTCTTACGCTCGGCTTTGATTTCCCAGCGTTCCAGCTGGGCAATGAGCTCGGGAACGGTGATAGGATGCTCCTCGTCCGACTGATGGAGCAGGATGTCGTATAAACGAAGCAACTTCAGCTTTTGATTTGCGCTTTTCGCCATGGGACAGGCCTCCTTTACGGTAAGAGCATAACAGCGGGCAGGTACGATAAAATGTACTTTTCTTCATTCTACCAGAAAAAACACCCAAAAACAAGAAAAGACCGCCCTGCTTGGCAGGGCGGTCTTTTGAATGGAGCTTACAGGAACAGGCCGGCAAAGCCCTGAAAGGCCAGATATAGGCCAAAGGCGCTGACCAGCGGAGCGGCCTTGCGGTCAGGGCCGGAGGAAATGCGCTCCAGAATGGAGCTGAACAGCCAGGTGACTGCGGTAAATACCGCGCCGCCTACAACAGCCAGCTTTGCCGCTTGAGCCAAGCCGACGAAGCAGGCGGCCCAGGGGAGCAGACCAAAGGTGAGGGCGGAAAGAGCGGGGATGCAGATGTAGCACCGCCGGGCACCGGGGGCCAGATAGTGGTCGGCCAGCAGGCAGACCAGAGACAGCAGTGCCATGTTGGGGATATCCAGTCTGGGAATGATGATAATGGGGGCGAAGGTACGCACCAGAACGGCAATCAGCAGGGCACAGCCCAGAACAGCCGCCAACAGGGTGTTGAGCAGATAGGCTTGTCTTTTCATCACTCAACCTCCCCAAGATGTGGCGCCGGAATTGGTATCCGCGCCGGTGACAACGGCCACAGCGGAATTGACGCTGCGTACGATGGCCTTGGATGTGACGGTAGCACCGGACAGGGCATCCACATCGGTGCCCACCTGAACTTCACCCGAGGTGTTCAGCAGCTGGGCGAGAAATACGTGGTCGTTCAGCGCTTTGGAGCCCAGACCGAAGGTTTCAGCCATTTCCTCCACCACAAGGCCGGTGACGGTACCCTCATTGCTCACACCCACCATCATGGCGATGGGGGCGGCATAGCCGTTGGTAACGGTCTGGATGACAAAGCCGTTTTCGCCTTTATGGACGCTGCGGATGTTCACGTCATCGCCAGAATAGGGCTCTACCACAAAGTTGTGGCTGCCGGGCAGAAGGGTGCGCAGCAGGCGCACATGCTCGGACTGCGCCCGGGCGGCGGCCACATCGTTCAGGGCGAAGGATGCGCCCAAAAGGACGGCGGCGGCAGCCAGAATGGTCAGCAGAGGCAGGAAAACAGGATTTTTCATTTGATCGCGCCTCCTTCCTTGGTGCCGAAGCGTCTGGGAGCGGTATAGCGGTCCAGCGTCCAGACGCAGGCGTCCATGAGCAAAATAGCATAGGTCACACCCTCGGGGTACAGACCGTAATAGCGGAACAGCACCGTCAGTGCGCCGCAGCCTATACCGTAAATGAGCTGGCCGCGGGCGGTGACGGGGGAGCTGGCATAGTCAGTGGCCATAAAGATGGCACCCAGCATCACGCCGCCGGACAGCAGGCTGTACCCCATCCACAGAAGGGGATTGCCCGCTTTGCTGAACAGAAGGGTGAGCACGGCCACGGTGCCCAGATAGGCAAGGGGGATGCGGGGGGAGATGACCTTGCGCCAGACCAGACACCCGCCGCCTGCCAGCAGGGCAAGCGCGGAAATCTCGCCGATGGAGCCGGGGCAGTTGCCAAGGAACATGTCCAGCAGACTCTCCTCGGGCAGGGAGGGCATGACCATGTGATGCAGGGGGGTGGCGGCACTCACACCGTCCACCCCGGGCACGAAGTAGCGGGTCACCCCAACAGGGTAGATAAGCAGCAGGAACGCTCTGGCCGCCAGCGCGGGGTTAAATACGTTCTGGCCCAGACCGCCGCACAGGGTCTTGACCACCCAAATGGCGAACACGCTGCCCACAGCCCCCTGCCAGAGGGGGACGGTGGAGGGCAGGGTCATGGCCAGCAGCAGGCCGGTCACGGCGGCGGAAATGTCTGGGGTGGTGTTTCTGGTTTTGGTCAGTACGCTGTAAAGCCACTCGGTGCCCACGGCAAAGACGATGCATACCAGTGCCACCAGCAGGGCCCGCGGGCCGAATTTCCACGCGCCCACAGCCAGCGCGGGCAGCAGAGCCAGCACCACGTCCAGCATGATGCGGTTGGTGCGGAAGTTGCCTCGGATATGGGGGGAGGAAGCAACGGTCAAATTCATTTCGCATTTGCCTCCTTCAATAGTTTTTTGCCGTGGCGGAACCGCTCCACCAGAGGCAGCTTGCCCGGACAGGTGAAGGAGCAGCTGCCGCACTCTATGCAGTCCATAATGTTCAGCCGGTCCAGCTCGTCCAACCGTTCGGCATTGACGAAACGGTACAGATACAGGGGCTGCAGCCGCATGGGACACACGGCCACGCACTTGCCGCAGCGCAGGCATACGGGGTTTTCTGCTGCGGCGTTCTTATCCTTCATCAGGCACAGGATGGAGTTGGTGGCCTTGACCACCGGCACGCTTAGGTCCTCCTGGGCTTTGCCCATCATGGGGCCGCCGCTGATGACCCGTTCGGTGCGGTCGTTCAGACCGCCCGCCTGCTCGATCAGGTCGTGGAAGGTGGTGCCGATGGGAACGATGAAGTTCTGGGGCTCGGCGATGGCCTCACCGGAGACGGTGACGATGCGACGGGTCAGAGGTGTGCCCAGCCGCACCGCCCGGTAGATGGCGGCGAAGGTGGACACGTTGAACACCGCGCACTCCACGCTGACAGGCAGCTTTCCGGGAGGCACTTCCCGGCCGGTGATGGCCTGGATCAGCTGCTTTTCCGAGCCCTGAGGATAGCGGGTGGGCAGGACCTTCAGCTCGATTTCGGGGTAGTCCTTGATACAGGCATGGATTTTCTCCAATGCCTGCGCCTTATTGTCCTCCACTGCAAGAACGGTGCGGCGGGAGTGGAGGATCTCGCGCAGGATCATCATGCCCTGCAGTACCTGATCCAGATTGGTGCGCAGCATCACGTCGTCGGCGGTGATATAGGGCTCGCACTCGCAGGCATTGGCGATGAGGGTGTCCACGTTGCCCATGGCGGACAGGGCCTTCGCGTTGCCGGGGAAGGCAGCACCGCCCATGCCAACGATACCCGCCTCGCGGATGGCGGACAGGATTTCCTCCTGGGTCTGGGGAAGGGGGGAGTGAGGGGCTTCGGCATCCTGAAAATCGTTGTCAATGACCACCGCGGTGACAAGACCCGCGGTGGGGTGGGGGCGGGGCTCAATGGCCGCCACCGTGCCGGAGACTGAGGCGTGGACGGGGACGCACAGTCCCTCGCCGTCGCCGATCTTCTGGCCCAGCAGCACGTGCTCGCCCACGCTGACCAGAGGGGTGCAGGGGGCACCGATATGCTGCTGCATGGGGATCACCACCTGCTTGGGGGTTATGGTGCGCAAAACGGTGCCCTTGGTGGACATTTCCTTGTTGTATTGGGGATGAACTCCGCCATAAAACAGGTGTTTCATGCTGTTACCTCGTTATTTAAGTTCGAATCATATCACGAAAACCGGGGCTGTAGAAAATGCCGCCTTGGGCATCCACCCACATGGCTTGGGCATTGTATTGCTCCAACAGGGCCTGGCCCTCTGCCTGAGGCAACAGGAACAGAGCGGTGGACAGGGCATCTGCCGCACCGGAATCCGGGCAAACCACGCTGACACTGCGCCACAGGGTGGAGGGGTACAGGGTGTTGGGGTCAATGATGTGGTGGTAGAGCTTGCCGTCCACCACGTAGTTGCGCTGATAGTCCCCACTGGTCACCACACAGCCCCGGGCTACATACAAGGTGTGCAGATAACCCTCGGAGCCGTCCACATTCTGGATTCCGACCACCCACGGCGTACCGTTTTCATCTTTGGGGCCGGTGGCGCAGACATTGCCGCCTACGCTGATGAGAAGGCCGGAGGGGGCGGACTGGGCCACCTGCTGTACCGCCCAGCCCTTGGCAATGGCGCCTACGTCCAGCTTGAGATGTGGGTCGGAGAAAAAGACGGTGGAGTTTTCCTCGTCCAGCACCACCCGGTCAAGGTCGGTGTGTGCGGCGGCATCATGCAGGGCCGCTTCGTCGGGCAAGCGGGCAGTGCGGGGGTCGTTCAGACCTTCGGTGCGCGTTTCGTGCCACAGTGCCAGCACACTGCCCATGGCCACATTGACCATGCCGTCCGTGGCCGCATAAAACTCCTTGCAGTCGGCCAGCAGGCGAAGGATGCGCCCATCCACCTGTACCGGGGCAGACCCGGCCCGGTCGTTGACCGTCTTTAGGTTGACAAGGCCCTCGTACTCGTTGTAAATGTCGAACAGCCGGTGATATTCCAGCAGTTCGTCATGGATGGTCTGGGCGGTGGCCTTGAACTCCTCCTCGCTGTGGGCGCGGCCCACAATGGTGGTCACCGTGTCGAACAGGGTGAGAAAGGTGGCGGTGTACTGTTTTTTCTCCGGAGGACGGGTGGAACAGCCGGTCACCAGCAGAAAAACGGCGCAAAGAGAGCAAAGCAGACGTTTCATCACTGCACAGCCTTGGCGATCAGGGCCTGGAAGCCGCCGATGGCAATGGTCACGCTGGCGGCAAGGTCGGGCTGGGTGGGGGCGGTCTTTTCATTGACGGCGATGGAATTTACCTCGGGAGCGGTCTTGCCGGTGGCATAGGCGGCGAAGGAGGCGGCCTGCTCGTTCCACTCGTACTTGGCGCCGCCCCATGCCTTCATACCGTAGTTCTCGCCCAGCTCGTTCTTGGTGAGGATGGGAGCGGTCAGGTCGGTGGTGATGGTGCCGGTCTGGTCAAAGCTGACCTTGGACTGCAGGCTGTCGATGGCACAGCTGGTGATGGTGGCATTGTTGAGGGTGAGCGCGGTGACATCGCTGTCCAGCTGGGCGGTGCCGGGCTTGTCCGCAGAGGCGCTGACACTGCTGTCCAGCTTGCTGATCACAGCCAGTCTCAGCTCGTCTCCTGCCTGCGCGCCCAGATGGGCGGCATTGGACACGGCCTGTTCGATGGCGGAGACGTAGCCGCCAAGATAGATGGTGGCAGTGGAGGCCAGGTCGGAGCCGGCGGGAGCCTTTCCGCTTTCGTCGATGGCACCGTTTTTCAGCTCGTCCACCGTCTTGCCAACGGCATAGTCGGCCAGAGCCTTGGCCTGCTCGTTCCACTCGTATTTTGCCCCGCCATAGGCTTTCATACCATAGCTGTCGCCCAGCTCATTTTTGGTGGGGATGGCGGCGGTCAGGTCGCTTGTGATCGCGCCGGCGGCATCAAAAGTTACCTTGGCACCCAGACTGTCGATGATGCAGGAGCCGATCACACCCTTGTCGTCCACGGTGACGGCCACATAAGTGACATCATAAGCCACCTCGGCGGCATTTTTGCTGTCCGCGGCATTGGCCACGATGGCAAGACCGGTCTTTACCGCGCCCTGAACGGGGGTTGGGGTGTTTTCGGGGGTGGCATCGGTGTGGTTTCCGGGACAGTTGCACTCGGTATAGTAGATCACGGGGGTGCCGGCACAGCCGGTCAGCAGGCTGAACACCAGCATCAAAAGGACAAAGAGAGAACGCTTTTTCATGTTTTACCTCCGAAAATTGGTTTTATATACCATAAGCATCATCATAATGGAAAGAGGGACTTCTGTAAAGAAGAAACTGCTGTTGAGAAGTATCTGTCATAGTATTCGCGCAAAAACCAATCATAACCGCCCGTCTGCGTTCATATAGTGTGGCAGTAACGCAGAATGGAGCGTGTTGTCTTTGAAGGGAAATATTGAGGAGCGGGCCTGCCAGTTGGCCCTTTACATCATAGAAAACAAGACAACAGTCCGGGGCGCCGCCCGGAAGTTCGGCATCAGTAAGTCCACGGTACACAAGGATATTCAGGAGCGTCTGCCCGCCTTTAACCGGCCGTTGTACCTGCAGGTCAAGCAGGTGCTGGACGAGAATAAGGCCGAGCGCCACATCCGGGGCGGCATCGCCACGCGAAAAAAGTACAAAGGAGCATGAAACCAAAGCCGGGACGCAATTTTTAGTTGCGTTTCCGGCTGTTTGTGTTATGATAAAGAAAATGCCAAATGGTACAAAGGAGCTGTTGAGCGTGAGCTACGCCGATCAAGTTTTCATCCAAAACTGCAAGGATATTCTGTCCAAAGGTGTCTGGGATACCGACCGACCCGTGCGCCCCAAGTGGGAGGACGGCTCGCCCGCCCATACGGTCAAGCTGTTTGGCGTGGTCAACCGCTATGACCTGCGCAAGGAGTTTCCCATCATTACCGTGCGCAAGCAGTTTCTCAAGTCCGCGGTGGACGAACTGCTGTGGATCTGGCAGAAAAAGTCCAACGACATCCACCAGCTGAACAGCCACGTCTGGGATGCGTGGGCGGACGAGAACGGCACCATCGGCAAGGCCTACGGCTATCAGCTGGGTGTCAAGCACCGTTACCCCGAAGGGGAGATGGACCAGGTGGACCGGGTGCTGTTCGACCTGAAGAATAATCCTACGTCTCGGCGCATTATGACCAACCTCTACAACCATCACGACCTGAGTGAGATGGCTCTGTACCCCTGCGCCTATTCCATGACCTTCAACGTCAGCGGCAATACCCTGAATGCGATTTTGAATCAGCGCTCTCAGGACATGCTCACCGCCAACGGATGGAACGTGATGCAGTACGCGGTGCTGACCCATATGATGGCACAGGTGTCTGGCCTTGAGGTGGGCGAATTTGTCCACGTGATCGCCGATGCCCATATCTATGACCGTCATGTGCCCGTGGTGGAGGAGCTGATCGCCCGCACCCCCTATGAAGCACCCAAGTTCGCGCTGGACCAGTCCGTGACCGATTTCTATGATTTCACTCCCGCCAGCGTCAAGCTGGAGGGCTATCAGGCTCACACGCTGGATGCGAAAATTCCTGTGGCTGTCTAACGGAGGAAAGTATGAATCTTATCGTTGCCGTAGATGAAAACTGGGCCATCGGCAAGGGCGGTGACCAGCTGGTCTACATCCGTGCCGACCTGAAACGGTTTAAGGATCTGACCACCGGACATCCGGTCATTCTGGGCCGCAAGACGCTGGCTACTTTTCCGGGTGGCCGTCCGCTGAAGGGGCGCCCCAACCTGATCCTTTCCGCTACTCCGGGCTACGAGGTGGAGGGAGCGCAGGTGTTTGCCGATGTGGACAGCCTGCTGGCCGCCGCACCGGAGGATTCCATCGTCATCGGTGGCGAGAGCGTATACCGCACCCTGCTGGATCGGTGCGACACCGCCTATGTGACTAAAATACAGGCCGCGTTTCCTGCGGACCGGTATTTCCCTGATCTGGACGCAGATCCCGAATGGGAGGTCGTGGGGGAGGAAGCGGTGCAGGAGGAAGACGGCATCCGCTTTCAGTACGTAACCTACCGAAGAAAATAAATAAAAAGCCGCACCGCCGGACGGCGATGCGGCTTTTTTAATGCCTTTTTGTGACTTTGCCCTGTCAAAACGGATATAATAGTATGGACAAAAATGCGGCGTATGTCTCCGGCCGAAAGACAGCGATTTACGCAGCGGAGTGTGTTTGCGGCGCTTTTTTGTCAAAACTGTAATATTCCTGCACACAAGCCGTATATTTGACGCTTTTTTTGACTATTTCACAGTTGAATTTTACCGCTTTTTGGCATACAATACTAATTTAAGTGGAAAGGTGGAATGGGTGTGCTGAATATTGTTTTGGTAGAGCCTGAGATCCCTCAGAACTGCGGCAATATCGCACGCACCTGTGCCGCCACGCGCAGCCGTCTGCACCTGATCCGTCCGCTGGGTTTTGACATCAGCGAAAAAGCGGTGAAACGGGCGGGGCTGGATTACTGGGATATGGTGGACATACAGGTCTATGACAATTTGGACCAGTTTTTTGACCAGCATCCCCATATCGACCTTTGGCTGGCGACCACAAAGGCACCCCGGGACTATACCAAGGCACAGTTTCGGGACGAGTGCTATCTTTTCTTCGGGAAGGAAACTGCCGGACTGCCGGAGCACCTGCGCCGGCGCTACTATGACCGGTGCATCCGAATCCCCATGCGGGAAGATGCCCGGAGCCTGAATCTGGCCAACAGTGTAGCCGTACTCACTTATGAGGCGCTGCGCCAGCTGGACTTTCCCAACCTGTCCAGTACAGGCGAGATGGCAAAAGATCCATAGTTCCAACACCTGCGTTTTCAACGAAAGGAGTTTAAATAATGAGTTACAACAAAAAAACCGTCAAAGATGTGGACGTGAAGGGCAAGAAGGTCCTGCTTCGATGCGACTTTAACGTTCCCATGGCCAAGGATGGCAGCGGTGTGATCACCGATGACAAGCGCATCCGTGCCGCTCTGCCCACCATCCAGTATTTGCTGGAGCAGGGTGCTGCTGTGATCGCCTGCTCTCACATGGGAAAGCCTGAGCCCTCCTTTGAAAAGTTCGTAAAGAAAGGCACCGAGAAGGGGAAGGATCCCGCCAAGCTCACCGAGGAGGCATGGAAGAAGTCCCTTGCGGACCTGACTCTGGCCCCTGTTGCCAACCGTCTGGGCGAGTTGCTGGGCATGGACATCATCATGGCCAAGGACGTTGTGGGCGAAGACGCACAGGCCAAGGCCGCTGCCCTGCAGCCCGGCCAGATCCTGCTGCTGGAAAACACCCGTTTCGAGAAGGGTGAGAAGAAGAACGATCCCGAATTCACCAAAGCTCTGGCTTCCATGGCTGACGTGTATGTGTCCGATGCCTTTGGTGCGGTCCATCGCTGCCACGCCTCTACTGCCGGTGTGGCCGACTATCTGCCCGCTGTTTCCGGATTCCTGATCCAGAAGGAACTGGACTTCATCGGTGGCGCGCTGGCCAACCCCAAGCGCCCTCTGGTGGCCATTCTGGGCGGCTCCAAGGTATCCTCCAAGATCGGTGTGATCAACAACCTGCTGGAGATCGCCGACACCATCATCATCGGCGGCGGCATGGCTTACACCTTCAGCGCCGCACAGGGCGGCAAAATCGGCAACTCCCTGTTCGAGGCTGACTGGCAGGAGTATGCTCTGGAGATGATTAAGAAGGCCGCAGACAAGGGCGTGAAGCTGCTGCTGCCCGTTGACACCGTGTGCGGCGACAAGTTTGGTCCCGACGCCAACACCCTGACCGTGACTGCCGGACAGATCCCCGACGGCTGGGAGGGTATGGACATCGGGCCCAAGACCGTGGAACTGTACTGCAATGCCGTCAAGGATGCCGGCACCGTGATCTGGAACGGCCCCATGGGTGTGTTTGAGTTCCCCGCCTTTGCTGCCGGTACCGAAGCTGTGGCCGAGGCCCTGTCCAAGACCGAGGCTATCACCATCATCGGCGGCGGCGACAGCGCCGCGGCTGTGCAGCAGCTGGGCTATGCTGACAAGATGACCCATATCTCCACCGGCGGCGGTGCCTCTCTGGAGTTTATGGAAGGCAAGGACCTGCCCGGTGTTTCCTGCCTGCTGGATGCCTGATTGACCTGTAAGCCATTGTAAGATCGTGATCCGGTCGAAAAGGCCGGTTGTATATATAGAAAGGAAGTCCTCCCCAATGAATCGTAAATACCGCAAGACCATCATCGCTGGCAACTGGAAGATGAACAAGACCCTGTCCGAGACCAAGGCTTTTGCTGAGGAGATCAAGCCCCAGCTGGGCAAGCATAAGTGGTGCGAGGTCGTGCTGTGCGTTCCTTATGTGAACATTCCCGCCGCGGTGCGGCTGTTCAAGGACACTCGCGTAGCCATCGGTGCGGAGAACCTGCACTATGAGAACAGCGGTGCGTTCACCGGCGAAGTGTCTGCCCAGATGCTCAAGGAAGTTGGCGTGAAGTATGTGATCATCGGCCACTCCGAGCGCCGTGAGTACTACAACGAGACTGACTTTGCCGTCAACAAGAAGGTCAAGGCTGCTCTGGCTGCCGGTCTGCACCCCATCGTCTGTGTGGGCGAGAGCCTGGAGCAGCGTGAGCTGGGTGTGACCAGCGAGCTGATCAGCTATCAGGTCAAGTGTGCTCTGGCCGGTCTGGATGCCGCTCAGGTGCGCAAGATCGTCATCGCCTACGAACCTCTGTGGGCCATCGGTACCGGCAAGACCGCTACCGCCGAGCAGGCCGGTGAGGTCTGCCAGACCATCCGCGCTATCATCCGCAAGGAGTTTGGTGCCCGTGTGGCCCGTGCCGTTACCATCCAGTACGGCGGCTCCATGAATGCCAAGAACGCTGCCGAACTGCTGGCTCAGCCCAATGTGGATGGCGGCCTGATCGGCGGCGCCTCTCTGAAGTCTGCTGACTTCCTGCAGATTATCGCTGCGGCCAATCAGGAGTAACTCGTAGCCGCCGTCCACGTCGGGCGAGCGAATGCGAGCCGCGCCGGATGGCGCGTAATTCGAAGCGCAGCGAAGAATTCCGCAGGGCGAATTTACTTCGCCCGAGGCTTTAAATCCCTGCGGGTTCCCATCCGACCTTGGTCGGATGGGGCGGATGGCGGCCTGATCGGCGGTGCATCCCTGAAGGCTCCCGACTTCCTGCAGATCATCGCTGCGGCCAATCAGGATTAAGCGTCCAAGTCGTTATGTGCAGTCGCACATAGGCGAGGCGTGATAACATGGGGGCAGATCAGAAGGTCTCCACTCAAAAAAGAAAGGTACTTGTTATGAAAACACCTACCACACTTATCATCATGGACGGCTTCGGCCTGTGCGATTCCAAGGACGGAAACGCCGTGTGCTGTGCCGCCACCCCCAATCTGTGTAACATTTTTGCAGAGGCTTCCGGCTGCAGCCTGTCCGCCTCCGGGCTGGACGTGGGCCTGCCCGAGGGCCAGATGGGCAACAGCGAGGTGGGCCACACCAACATCGGCGCCGGCCGGGTGGTATTTCAGGATCTGCCTCGCATCACCCGGGATGCCAGAAACGGCGACCTGCAGAAGAACCCCGCCTTCGTGGAGGCGATGGAGAACTGCCGTGAGTGGGGTTCTGCCCTGCACCTAATGGGCCTTTTGTCCGATGGCGGTGTCCACAGCCACACTGAGCATCTGTTTGCTCTGCTGCAGATGGCCAAGAACCAGGGGTTGAAGAAGGTCTACGTTCACTGCTTCCTGGACGGCCGCGACGTTCCCCCCTCCTCCGGCAAGGCATTTGTGGAGCAGCTACAGGCCAAGCTGGATGAGATCGGCGTGGGTAAGATCGGTACCGTGATGGGCCGCTTCTATGCCATGGACCGTGACAAGCGCTGGGACCGCGTGCAGCGTGCCTATGACGCCATCGCTCTGGGCAGCGCGCCCTTTGCACCGGATGCCGCCGCGGCGGTGCAGGCCTCCTATGATGCCGGTATTACCGACGAGTTTGTGGAGCCTGTTGTGTGCGCGGAGGATGTGTGCGTGCAGGAGAAGGACTCCATCATCTTCTTCAACTTCCGCCCAGACCGTGCCCGTGAGATCACCCGCTGCTTCGTGGACGAGGATTTTACCGACGTGGAGCGCAAGAACGGCTTTGTGCCCGTCCACTTTGTGTGCACCACCGAGTATGATGCTACCATGCCCAACGTCACCGTGGCTTACCCCCGGCAGAAGCTGGACAACATCTTCGGCGAGTATATCAGTCGTCTGGGCCTGACCCAGCTTCGCATTGCCGAGACGGAGAAGTACGCTCACGTGACTTTCTTTTTCAACGGCGGCGTGGAGCAGACTTTTCCCGGTGAGGACCGCTGCCTGATCCCCTCTCCCAAGGTGGCTACCTACGACCTGCAGCCGGAAATGTCCGCCTATGAGGTAGCAGAGGAGGCGGTCAAGCGCATTGAAAGCGGCGCTTACGATGTGATCATCCTCAACTTCGCCAACTGTGACATGGTGGGCCACACCGGTGTGATGGAAGCCGCCGTCAAGGCGGTGGAAGCGGTGGATGCCTGTGTTGCCAAGGTGGTCAAGGCCACTTCCGACATGGGCGGCATTTCCCTCATTACCGCAGACCACGGCAATGCCGAGCGCATGGTGGACACGGACGGCGAGCCTTTCACCGCCCACACCACCAATCTGGTGCCCTTCTATATCGTGGGTGCCAACGTAAAGCTGCGGGACGGCCGTCTGGCCGACATCGCCCCCACCATGCTGGATCTGATGGGCCTTGCAAAGCCCGAGGAGATGGACGGCGAGACCTTGATCCAGAAGTGAGGTTGAATGATGTGGCTTTTCAAGGCCCATCACCCCGCCAAGGGCGGGGCGGCGCAAGTGCGCCGTAAATTTCGAAGCCGCTTTTGCGGCGGAGAATTTCCGCAGGGCGAATTCATTTCGCCCGAGGATGTTCAATGAAAAGGGTCCCCAAGCGGGCCAGCCCGTTTGGGATACTTGCAAAGCCCGAGGAAATGGACGGCGAGACCCTGATCTGCAAGTAAAACCGTTGCCTATTGTGGGGAGCGTCCTCACGTGAATACTTTATCTACCCAAGAGAGCGGAGTATATCCGCCGAAATTGAAAGGAGATCAAATCCAATGAAGCAGATGATCGAAATTGTTGACGTCCTGGGCCGTGAGATCCTGGACAGCCGCGGCAACCCCACCGTTGAGGTGGAGGTTTATCTGGAAGACGGCTCCATGGGCCGTGCCGCTGTTCCCTCCGGCGCTTCCACCGGTATCTACGAGGCCTGCGAGCTGCGCGACGGTGACAAGAGCCGTTACCTGGGCAAGGGCTGCGAGACTGCCGTGAAGAACGTGAACACCGAGATCGCCGAGTGCCTGATCGGCATGAACGTGCTGGATCAGGTGGCCATCGACAAGGCCATGATCGAGCTGGACGGCACCCCCAACAAGACCCGTCTGGGCGCCAACGCCATTCTGGGCGCTTCCATGGCCTGCGCCAAGGCCGCTGCCGAGTCTCTGGGCACCTCTCTGTACAACTATATCGGCGGCGTCAACGCCAAGCAGCTGCCCGTTCCCATGATGAACATCCTGAACGGCGGCGCTCATGCCACCAACAACGTGGAGATCCAGGAGTTCATGATCATGCCTGTCTCCGCTCCCTCCTTCCGCGAGGCTCTGCGCCGCTGCGCCGAGGTCTTCCACACCCTGAAGACCGTCCTGAAGGAGAACGGCACTCCCGCCGCCGG
>JAFVVH010000061.1 GCA_017502285.1 Oscillospiraceae bacterium
AAAGCTGTAGGCCTCCTCCAGCTTCTTCACCGTCTTCTGCAGGTCAATGATATAGATACCATTGCGCTCGGTGTAGATGTAGGTGGCCATCTTGGGGTTCCAGCGACGGGTCTGGTGGCCGAAGTGAACGCCGGCCTCCAGCAGCTGCTTCATAGATACGACTGCCATAGTTTTTGTTTCCTCCTAAAATTTGTTTTTGTTACCTCTGGAACGTTCATCTCCCCTGCCAACCCGAGGCAGTCGGGCAACCGGCAGAAAATCCCATTCCATGCGTAATGCTCTGGTATTTTAGCATAGTCGTTTCCCTATTGCAAGTGTTTTTTGCAAGAAAAGGCAACTTTTTTTCAGCGAAAGACCTTCCCGTCCCCATCCAGTGTCTCACGGCGGTGAAAGGACACAAAACCGGGGGCAAATTGGGGAAATTCCTCGCAGAAGGCGGCCCGGATCAGCTCCGGATTCAGGCCCGGATTTTGGGCTGCCAGCACCACATCGGCCACCAGCGTGTCCCTTCTCCCCTCCACCGTCCAGCTTTTGATCAGCGGGATCAGATCCACCTCGGTAAAGCCGGACTTAGCCTTTTTGGATTTCTTGGTCACCACCAGACTCTCCCGGCTCAGCAGCTCCTTCAGGGCCGTTTCCGCCCCATCGGGCACACCGGTCTCGTAGTCAAAGGTGATGATGTAGTTCAGGTGGGTCAGTGCCTTGATGGGTCTGAGCGCCTTGTAGCATTCGTGAATGACGATGCCTTCAGGCAAGGCGGCATTCATGCGTGCCGGCACTTCCTCTTCCCTCACGCCGTCCAGCAAACCAAACTCCAGCAGTTCACACTCGCTGGAATAGCCCACGGACAGAGGCAGGGCGATAGACACAAAGGCATGGGGATTAAAGCCCTCGGTATGCTTGATGGGGATGCCCGCCCGGAAGAAAGCGCGCTGGAAGGTGCGCATCAGGTCCAGATGGGAGATATACCGGGCTCTGCCCGACTTGGAAAAGAGCAGACGATGCTCAGCCATTGCACACACCTCCCTCAAGGAACTTGTTTGCCCCGCAGCCGGAGCAGCGAGTGCGGCAATCCGGAGTGGTCTGGGATGCGTAGCACAGTTCCCGCTCACGCCACAGGAACTCCCGGCTGACGCCCACGCTGGGCACGGACCATGGGAACACCTCGTCCTTTTCCCGGACCCGGTGGGCATAGAAGTCGCCGTCCAGTCCGCAGGCGGCAAGGGCATCCATCCAGCGCTGGAAGTCAAAATACTCGCTCCACGAGTCAAACTTGGCGCCATGCTCCCACGCCCATTCCAGCACATCGGCCAGCCGCCGGTCACCCCGGGAGAAAATGGCCTCCATATAGCTGGTTTCCGGGTCGTGCCAGTTATAGGTGATGGACTTGTCCCGTTTCAGGGCATCCCGCAGCAGGTTCACTCTGCGCTGGTATTCCTCCACCGGGATCTGAGCCTCCCACTGGAAGGCGGTGTGAGGTTTGGGCACAAACCAGGAGGTAGACACCGTGATGCGCACTCCACGCGCTTTGTTGGGTGCGCACTCCTTCCACGCAAAATACACCTTGCGCGCAAGATCAGCAATGCCCAGCACATCTTCGTCCGTCTCGGTGGGCAGGCCAAGCATAAAGTACAGCTTCACACCGTTCCAACCGCCGGAGAAGGCGGTGCGCACGGACTGGAGCAGGTCCTCTTCCTTCAAATTCTTATTGATGGCATCCCGCAGACGCTGGGTGCCCGCCTCGGGCGCAAAGGTCAAGCCACCCTTGCGCACCTTCTGCAGCCGCTCCATCAGATTCATAGAGAAGGTGTCGGCACGCATGGATGGCAAAGACAGACTGATGTTCCGGGGCTGACAGAAGTCCAACAGGTCGTCACACAGGTCCACCAGACCGGGATAGTCGGTGGAGGACAGACTGGACAGGGTGATCTCCTGATAACCGGAGTCCAGGCAGGCCTCCCGACCCAACTCACCCAGCTTTTTCGCGTCCCGGCAGCGCACAGGCCGATAGGCGTAGCCCGCCTGACAGAAGCGGCAACCGCGGATACAGCCTCGGAACAGTTCCAGCATGACCCGGTCATGAACGATCTCAGTGGAAGGAATAATCGTTTTTGCCGGAAAATAGGACTGGGTCATGTCCTCTACGACCCGCTTGGTCACCGTGGCAGGTACACCGTCCAGCGGAGTAATGGCGGCCACAGTACCGTCTACGTTGTAAGTTACATCGTACAGGGAGGGCACGTAGATACCGGGAATTTTGGCCGCCTCCCGCAGAAGCTCAGCCTTGGTCCATTCCTCGTCCCGGGCCTTTTTATAAAGTTCGATGTACTCCAGCGTGACCTCCTCGCCCTCGCCCAGCACAAAGAAGTCCACAAAGGGAGCAAGGGGCTCCGGATTGTAGCAGCAGGTACCACCCGCCACCACTAGAGGCGCAAGATCCTTTCTATCCGCCGCCCGCAGGGGCAGACCGGCCAGATCCAGCATGTTCAGCACGTTGGTATAGGCCATCTCATAGCCCAGAGAGAAGCCGATGATGTCAAAATCCGCAATCGGATCGCCGCTCTCCAAACCATAGAGCAGGATACCTTCTTTGCGCATTTCTGCCTCCATGTCACCCCACGGTGCGTACACGCGCTCACACCACAGCCCCTCCTGCTCGTTCATCAGGCCATACAGGATACGGCAACCCAGATTGGACATGCCAATCTCATAGGTATCAGGAAAACACAGGGCAAACCGGGTGTCCACACGGTCCTTGTCCTTGACTACAGCATTGTATTCTCCCCCGGTGTATCGGGCAGGCTTTTGCACCTTGGGCAGGATGCGTTCCAAAGTTCGATTCATGTCCATTCCTCTTCCTCTTAGCCTGAGCAATGTAATCCAAACCTGTTTCTGAATGCATATCCATCGGCATTGCTTCGTTACCGTCTTTTGATGGGCACAAAGCCCATCTGCAAGTCGGCGCCTCGCACTGCCTTCCTATGTGCGCTCAGAAATCCGCGACTGTGCGGGAGCATATTTTTGTGTCAGGCGAAATTAAATGATGCAGCTGGGCTAACGCCCAGCAAAGAATGAAATGAAGTCTGGCGCGAAAATCCGCCCCGCACAGCGGGTGCGGATTATGTTGCTCAGGCTAAAGTAAGACATGAATTATTTTACCTGTTCAGCCCGCCCTTGACAACCCTTTTTCCGTCAAGTTTTTTCTTCCTGCCCAAAAAGCGCACATCAGCCAAGCCGCCACCACCAGCAAAGTCACGTTCCCGCCGGCCCACAGTACCCAGCCGCCGCACAGCAGCAGCAATGCCGCCATCACACCGTCCATCCACCACAGCAGGCTCTGGGCTGCCTGCGGTCCAAACAGCATGGACACACCGCAGCAGAGGGCTTTTCCACCATCCAGTGCACTCAGCGGCAAAAGATTAAAACAGCCCAACGCCAAATTCAGCCCCGCAAAGACCACTGCGTCAACCCGCGCCGCAGCGAAGGCAAGCAGGATATTGACCGCCGGACCGGACAGCGCGCACAGCAGCTCCCTCCTGTAGCTTAGCGTCCCCACCAGCCGCAGTTCTGCCCCAGCCGCCGTCAGACGCAGGTAGCTCACCCGTCCCCCTGCGCCACGGATAGCCGCAAGGTGGCCCAGCTCATGGGCAGCGGCCGCGCACAGGGCGGCAGGAAGCAAGTGCTGAGTATCACAGTAGTTAAGCCATGCCAGCAACAGCAAAAATCCACCTGTGACCTCTACCCTGCCCCTGCCGGACCGTTCACGCCTGCCGTGCAGGTTCAATGTAGTGCAACGGGTCAAGGCGTACCCCGTCCAGCCGCACCTCAAAATGCAGGTGCGGTCCGGTAGACTTGCCCGTGGAGCCTACCTGCGCCACCCTCTGTCCCACCTGTACCTGTTCACCTTTTTTGACACATACCGTGCTGCAATGGGCATAAAAGGTGGTCACGCCATTAGGATGGGTCAGGTACAGGTACTTTCCGAAATCCCGGTCCTCCCCTACGCTGTCCACCACGCCGTCAGCAAAGGCCAGCACCTGAGCACCCTTGTCCGCAGCAATGTCCACACCGCCGTGGGGCGCATACCGTCCAATGGTAGGATGGTCACGGTATCCGAAATTTGACGTGACCGCCCCGTGTACCGGCACAGCCGTCTGCATATCTCCCAGCCAGAGCCACTGAGCACTGTATCCCTCAGGCAACGCCTGTTCCAATTCAACTTCCTGTATCACGTCACCTACCTGTAGAGCCGGTTGCTGCGGCACAGTATTTTCGTCCGTTTCCGGCTTGACCACAGTTGCTTCCGGCTCATCTCCCCCCATGACCTGCACCGCGTGATCGTCCTGCCGCACATCCTCCTCCGGCGCAAAGACCGCCACACAAAACTGTCCCAATTCTCCAATCACTGACTCATGTTCCGACAGGGCCTGACCCAGCTGTGCAAAAGCCGCCCGAAAATCCGTATTGGCCCGGATCACCGCCAGCAGCTGTTCTCCCGTCCGCGCCACCTGAGACGGCCAGACCCCTTTCCCGATGAACACCGCCAAAAAAACAGCAAGACAGGCCAACAGCTGCACCAGCTGCCGCCTGTTCGTCTCTTTTTTCTGTCCCTTTCCCGTGCGCTTTGCCGCACCATGGCCGCGTCCATAGGTCGCCTGCATCCGTCCCACCCCTTTTATAGCCTTTGTCCCACCTTATTCCTCCTTCAAACAAAATATGTCTGCATAAAAAACCGGACACACCCCACGGAAGGGTGCGTCCGGTTGACAGTTCACGATCAGTCAAATATCTTCGCAACAGCAGGTACGATCTCCTTGATGACCGTTCCGGTGGTGTTGATGCAAAGGTCATAGTTGAGCTTATCGCCCCATTTGGTCCCGGTATAGAATTCGTAATATCTGGCGCGGTTCTTGTCCATGGCCTGAATCTGCTTTTTCAGTTCTTTTTCCGTCAGGTCTTCCCCTTCGCTGCGGCGGTCCATGCAGCGGGCAATACGGCTTTCCAAATCGGCATACACAAAGATGCGCAGCGGCTTTTGATCTCTGAGGATATAGTCGGCACAGCGGCCGATGATCACGCAGTCGGACTTTTCTGCCAATTCCCGGATGATCTTGCTCTGGGCCTGATAAACGGCCTGCGCCTGCTTAAATGCGTAGTCTTCCACATAGGCAAAGCTGCGTCCGATGGTGATGGGCAGCAGGCTGTGAGGCTGACGCTCCACCACGTTCTGAATGTACTCCTCCGCCATCGAGGTATGCTTGGCGATCTGGGTCAGGATCTCGCGGTCATAGTATTCAATGCCCAGTTCCTCTGCCAGTCGGCGGCCCAATTCGCGCCCACCACTGCCAAATTCACGTCCGATGGTAATGATACGTCCCATAGAATGACCTCCTTGCCGTTTCTGCACTTTAATTTTACTCCATCCAAATCAACCTGTCAAACACTTCCTTTTGCTTGACAAGCGCTTAAATCTTTTATACCTTTATGTGCAGAGGTGATCCCTATGAGCATTTTACTGGAAACGGAAGAGACCATCGCGCCCGGTCTTGGTTTTTCTCCTTTTGGCCCTGTCCATCTGGTATGGCTGGCGACCTTTTTGCTGTTCGCAGTTACCGGCAGCCTGTTCTATCGGCGGCTGAAGCCCGAAGGACGGCGAAAGATGCGGCTGATACTGGCGGCTGGCGTGGTGGCAGACGAACTTTTAAAGATGACCGTTCTGTTCATCGGCGGCAACTACATGGCCCGGTATCTGCCCCTGCACCTGTGCAGTGTAAATATCTTTTTGGTCGCGTGGCATGCTCTGCGGCCCAACAAAACACTGGACAATTTCCTTTACACCGTATGCATGCCCGGCGCGCTGTTCCCGCTGTTTACACCTACATGGACCGCGCTGCCTCCCTCCAGTCTGATGCACATTCACAGCTTTACGGTACATATCCTGCTGGCATCCTACCCCATCATTCTGCTTGTGGGCGGAGACATTCGCCCCGACCCCCGGCAAGTGCCAAAATGTCTGGGTCTTCTGGGCGGGCTTGCGCTTATTGCTTTTGGTGCAAATCTGCTGTTTGACACCAATTTCATGTTCCTTATGGAAGCTCCCGCTGGCACTCCCCTTGCGTGGTTTGAGCAGGTGTGCGGCAATCATCTGATCGGCTTCCCGGTCATTATCGCCATCCTTCTTCTGGTGATGTATTCACCTTTTTTCGTATCTGCGTGCAATCGTTCTGTCCCGGCCGCAAAGTGAGTTTGGCCGACAGTTTTCACTTGACAGAACGCACCCGGACACTTATAATGAACAGGCTTAGTCCACATCGGGGCGTGGCGAAGCTTGGTATCGCGCTTGGTTCGGGTCCAAGAGGCCCCGGGTTCGAATCCCGGCGCTCCGACCAAAAAAGGCACTTGCGTTTATACGCAGGTGCTTTTTTCTTTGCGTTATCTCTGTGCGAACCCGGGGCCTCATGTTGAAATCTGCCCCATCGGAGGATGGAGCCGCGAAGCGGCGCACATACTCCGGGTTCGAATCCCGGCGCTCCGACCAAAAAAGGCACTTGCGTTTATACGCAGGTGCTTTTTTCTTTGCGTTATCTCTGTGCGAACCCGGGGCCTCATGTTGAAATCTGCCCCATCGG